>CAYWUK010000040.1:0-10466 GCA_964461475.1 uncultured Dehalococcoidaceae bacterium | reverse complement strand
GTTATGATATGCATGACACTATTATAAGTGTCACTGATCTATCTGAACTAGCTCATTGATAACGCGGTTTGTCAGCCTCGGCTGCGGGAAGTTATAATGTGGTTATATTCCCGCGATGCGTAATTGTGCTGGACTCTGGAGGTGAGATATGGTCAAGACGATTCTTATCAGGGTAGGCGACGTTGAGCTTGAGGCTGCCTTGAATAGCTCCGATACCGCCGATGCCATCTGGAGGGCTTTGCCGATAAAGGCTAGTTTTAATACCTGGGGCGACGAGATTTACTTCACCATACCGGTGAGCCATGAGCTTGAGAGAGGGCAGGAAGTGGTGGAGGTGGGCGACCTGGCCTTCTGGCCGCGGGGGAGGGCTTTCTGTATCTTCTTTGGACCTACGCCTATGAGCAGGGGCAAGGAGGTGCGCCCGGCAAGCGCGGTAACCGTGTTCGGCAGGGTAACGGGGGATGCCACCCGGCTCAGAGGGGTTAGCGCTGGTGGAGAAATTAGCATAAAGAAGAAATCTACTTAGGCCATTGCTGGCCGACGGGGACAAGGTAATTCTGACCCCCTTCGCTGCGTTCTTTGACCAACTCGGAATGCAGTAGGGGGGTTAACTGGGCGTCAAGGTCTGCCTCGGAAAGGCTGAAATGTTCCTTTACTTCAGCTCTGCTTGCCTTGCCCTGCTTCTTGATGTAATCTTGGACCTTCTTCTGGAGTTCGCTGAGCCCCTCCGCGCCGGAGCCCCCTTTGGTGGCAAGGTAGCTTGCCCAGGGGTCGCATCCTTTGGGGTGCAGGCCAACTTCCATTAGGCAGTCCTCGCATAACGGCTTTCCCTGGTATGGGTAAGCCTGTTCCTCTGAGATTTCACGGCCGCACCGACTGCATTTCATTGCCATCACCTCTTTCCCCTGAATAAGAAAGAATTACAGCATTGTTCTGTCCGTTTGTCAAGTAGAATGCAGGAAAGGTTTCTGAGTATGGTGTAATGTTTATGATAAATAAGAAGGGGCTCGGCAGAATATTTGTCGAACCCCTTCTTATTGGACCGTTACCAAGCTGGGGAACAGCTTGATGCTTTATTGAATCTTACGGTATTAGCATAACGCCGACGGCGTAAACAAAGCATAAATACAGGCATATCCGATGTAAACATCTCATATAGATTATTTCCTCAGTCGGTTATCAATAAAGCTCACCACGAAAAGCAGCAGCCCGCTGAACAGCAAAGCCCCCAGGTCAAGGTATTTTATCGCCAGTAGCTTGCTGATGAGTCCGGCAGCGCCTCCACCGATGAGCGCCACAATAGCGCCAGTGGGTGTGACTTTCAGCCTGTCCTTGAAGAAGCCGGCAAGCACGGGCAGGATTACCCCTGCGGTGTATATGGTGTAGGCGAAGAGAAGGGCGCTTATTATCCCCTTAAGCATCAGTGCCACAGCCAGGGCGCATATGCCCAGTATCAGTATCGCCCAGCGGGCTTGAGGCAGGATTTTACGCTTGTCGGGCGAAGGTCTGGCCCAGCCGAATATGTCCACCACCAGTATGGTGCTGGCGCTTAATAGGGTAGTGTCAGCCGAGGACATGACGGCGCAGAGCAGGGCGGCCAGCACTATGGCGCCGAAGAATGGCGGAAAGACCTCATTTATCACGGTGGGGAAGGCCTGCTCCGGCGAAATCTGGGGGAATAAGGCAGCCGCCCCCATGCCGATAACAGCGATGGCCAGGGCGATGGGTATGATAAATAGCGCCGTCCACAGTGCAGCCGACCTGGCCGCATTATCGTCCCTGGCGCAAAAGAGGCGGGAATACATATCCGGTCCCACGGTGTAGGTCAGCCCCACCAGAAGCAGGAGCGTGATGAAGTCGATAGCGCCGAACTTGGTGCTGAGAGGGAAGGAGAACTGCGCCGGGGGAAGCAGGCCTTGCAGTCCGCCCCACCCCCCGACGCTGGACAGCAGCAATGCCATCCCGGCGAAGATTCCGGCGAAGATTATTATGGCCTGCACGAAGTCGGTGCGCAGGACGGCATGCTGTCCACCTAACATGGTATAGGCGACGAAGACAACGGTGAAAATCACCATCCACAGCACAGGGTTGCCCATGCCCAGGACTCCCAGAATCTTTCCGGCGGCGATAATCTGGGCCGCCACAATCCCTATCCATGCGATGACGATGAGGATGGAAGCAGCCAGGGCCACTTTCTTATCGTATTGCCTGGCTACAAGCTCGGGGAGGGTATAGAGCGCCAGCCTCCTCACCTTTCTGGCGAAGAATAGCCCCAGGGCTATCAGGCCGATGCTGCCCACCAGTAGCCACCATGCCCCGGTCAAGCCCTGCGTGAAGGCCAGCCCCGCCATGCCCACCGTGGCTGAGCCGCCGATGATGGTGGCCAGCAGTGAGCCTGTGATGAAGAAGGGAGAGCCGCTCCTGCCGGCGACGAAGAACTCATCCGCACCTTTTGCTCTTCTGCGACTTAATGCTCCTATGGCGACCATGACGATAAAATAAACTGCGACGATAATCAGGGCAAACATCTCGACTCCTGTCTTGCGCTTTAATCAGCGCGGGCGATTTTGTTTAAAACTATGCCGTTGACAACGCTCATGAATTAAGCAACCAGTTGAAAAATAGCCAGGTAGAATAGAGCATCTGCTAAATAATTGTGATACGGAATGGTTTTCGTCTTTTCTGGAGCCGGGTATTATCTGCTTGGCTTCTCAGTGCCTATGATGGCGATTTCTATATTCTGGCCGCACTTTGAACAGGTTATGTTGAGGGTTACAGGCTGTTTCATCACTCGCTCTACAACCGCCGTAACCACGGAGTCAATATTATCCAGCCTCTGGTCCAGCATGTCAAGGCTCTTTTTGAGTTTATTCAGCTCTAGGGCCAGCCCCTCATTCACCAGGTCGATTTCCTCTTTGTTCGCCAAGCTTTTACCCCCGGAGATTAATAGTTAGACCCATTATATGTCTCATGCGGCGGTATGTCAAAGCGATTAAGGCAGGCGGGTGCCGACTATGAGGGCTGAAAGCATTCGCCGCGCATTCAAACCGTTTAAGCTGCGGTGTTGATTTATGCAGGTTGGGGGGGTATAATCCAAGAAAATGGGCAAGGAGGGAGTTAGATGCCTGAAAAAGCGATAGGCAGTGTGAGTGACTTTTTTGCCCGCCCCGTGGTGGCCGGCATTGAGCTGACTGGCACCTTAAAGGTAGGTGACAAAGTCCACATAGTGGGCCACACTACCGACTTGGAATTCGTCGTCGCTTCAATGCAGATTGACAATGCCGATGTCACCGAAGCCAAAGCGGGTGATGCGGTGGGGGTAAAGGTCACCGATCGTGTGAGAAGGGGAGACACGGTTTATAAAGTCACTTAGCGAATTGATTCTCTTCCAGGTCACATCAAGAGGCAAATAATTCGCTCTGGTAGACCTGTGAATATGCCCACGTAGCGCCACTCTCGGCATAAACGCACTGAAAAGCGGAAGGTGCTGTCTTTTTAACGCCCTCGGCTAGCCTATGGCCTTTATCAGGTTGGCCATCTCTATGGCGCTCATCGCCGCGTCAAAACCTTTATTTCCCGCCTTAGTCCCTGAGCGTTCAATCGCCTGTTCAAGGGTATCGGTGGTGATTACCCCGTAGATGACCGGCATGCCAGTTTCCAGCCCTATCTTGGCAATGCCTTTGGTAATCTCGTTGGCGATGTGCTCGTGGTGCGGCGTTCCGCCACGGATAACCGCGGCAAGGCAGATAACAGCATCGTATTTCTTGGTCTGGGCTAATTTCAGGGCGATAAGCGGCACTTCAAATGAGCCGGGCGTCCAGGCGACTTCTATATCGTCTTCAGCGACGCCGTGGCGGAGCAGGGCGTCTTTCGCCCCTTCCAGCAGCTTCAAGGTGAAGAACTCGTTGAAACGCGATACCACCACCCCGAATTTAAGGCCCTTCCCCAGTAACGTCCCTTCAAAACGCTTGCTCATGACTGTCTCCTTATTTTTTATTTCAGTCATCGGTATCTTCGGCCACTTTTAACATGTGGCCCATTTTCTTCTGCTTCGTTTTCAGGTATTTGCTGTTATAAGGATTGGGGCAGACAACGATGGGCACAATCTCCACTACCTTAAGTCCGTAGCTCTCCAGGCCTATCACCTTTTTGGGGTTGTTGGTCATCAGGCGGATGTCGTGCAAGCCCAGTTGGGCCAGGATTTGAGCGCCTATGCCGTAGTCGCGCAGGTCGGCTTCAAATCCCAGGGACAGGTTGGCTTCAACCGTGTCCATCCCCTTGTCCTGGAGGGCGTAGGCGCGGATTTTGTTGTGTATGCCGATGCCCCGTCCTTCTTGTCTCATGTAGAGGAGGACGCCCCTTCCTTCTTCGGCGATTTTTTCCAGCGCCATGGCAATCTGCTCGCCGCAATCGCAGCGGAGGCTGCTGAATACCTCGCCGGTGATGCATTGGCTGTGAACACGGACCAGCACAGGCTGCTCACTGGCGATGTCGCCCTTTACCAGCGCCAGGTGCTCGTCGGGGTCGGTGTCGCTCCTGAAGGCGATGATGGTAAATTCTCCGTACGGCGTGGGCAGCTTAGCCTCAGCCACGCGGTGGACGAGCTGTTCATGGCGGTAGCGGTAGGCAATAAGGTCGGCGATGGTGACGATATTTATGCCGAGCTTTTCCGACATTACCTGAAGCTCGGGCATCCGCGCCATAGAGCCATCTTCGTTCAGAATCTCGCAGATGACACCGGCGGGATAAAGGCCGGCGAGCCTGGCTAAATCAACTATGGCTTCGGTGTGCCCTGCCCGCGCCAGGACGCCGCCTTCCCGTGCCCGCAGCGGGAACGTGTGGCCCGGACGGACTATATCCTCCGGCCTGGTGGCCGGGTCAATTACCGCCTTTATCGTCTCGGCCCTGTCCGCCGCCGAGATGCCCGTGCTCACTTTATGTTTGGCTTCAATGGATACGGTGAAGGCGGTGGCGAACTTTGAGGTGTTCTCCTGCACCATCAGGGGAATCCTTAGTTCGTCCAGACGCTGGCCGGTTACAGGCATACAGATAAGCCCTCTGCCGTGCAGCGTCATGTAGTTAATGGCATCGGCTGTGACTTTCTCGGCAGCGATGACGAGGTCGCCTTCATTTTCCCTGTCCTCGTCATCGACTATGATGAGGAACTTGCCTTCTTTTATCTCCTCAATGGCCTGTGGAATCCCTATTGTGCCCATTGCTTTCTTCACCTCTAATAGCGGGAGGGCTAGCTTAACATAAAGCCGTGCTCCCGCAGAAAATCGGCGGTTATGCCGCTGCGCTGAGTCTGATTAAGCTGCTCAACGTATTTGGCGATGATATCCACCTCCAGGTTTACCATGTCGCCCGCCTTTTTTTCGCCCAGGGTGGTGTTCCTGCGGGTATAGTCAACGATGGAGACCGTGAACGATTCGGCATCCCTCTCTACAATGGTCAAGCTGATGCCGTCAACGGCGATGAACCCTTTTTGCACGGTGTAGCGCATCACTCCCTGCGGTGCCTCAATTCTGAAGAGCAGGGATTCGCCAGCCTCAGCAATTGAGGCTACCCTTCCCGCGTCATCTATATGTCCCTGTACCAGATGCCCCCCCAGCTCTCCTCCCAGAGACAGCGGCCTCTCCAGGTTGACCTTATCGCCGCTGCGCAGCAGCCCCAGGTTTGTCCTTCCCAGCGTCTCCGGCATAAGGCCAACGGAGAATGATTTATCGTCAAAATCGGTTACCGTCAGGCAGGCCCCGTTGACCGCCATGCTGCCGCCCATTTTAATCTCCTTCAGCACGTGGTCGGCGGCGATGACCAGCCTGCCTCTCTCTGCCGAACGGACTACGCCTGTTTCCTCTACAATGCCAGTGAACACCTGATACTCCTGCGCTGCGTAATTCTTTCATTGCCATTCTAGCACCCTGCGCCAGCGGGCGCAATGCGGCGGACTGCCCGGGCTATATTTGCCCATCCTACTTGATGCTATACACCACCTGGACCGTCAGCTGGATTTCGGTCTCCCCCTGGCTGATGGGTGTGGGAGGTGGCGCCGGAGCGGGAACCGGGCCTGCCGAGGGAGTTGCCGTATAGTACACGGGAGGGGTGATGAGGCCGCCGCTCTCGTTGATGTAGATTGGCGCACCCAGCTTCACGCCTGCCGCATCGGCAAGTTGCTTTGCCCTGGCTGCAGCATCGTCCATCGCCTGTTTTCTGGCTTTCTTAAGGTAAGGCGATGGGTCCTCAACGGTGAAGCTGATGCTGTTTATTCTGACGTTGTCTCCCCCGGCCTTGACCGAGGCATCAATTACGTCTCCGGTGCTATCCACATTCCTGACCTTGGCCGTTACCATGTTGTCCACGCGATAGCCGAGCACAATCTCCTGCTGTTTATCGTTGTCCCATCTGGTTATCTGCTGGATGCTGAAGCGCTGGGTCTGGATGTCCTTCTTGGCGACGCCGTTGGCATCCAGCGCCGCGGCTACCGCCGTCATGGCCGTTGCCGCTTGAGTCTGCGCCTCAACCCCCGTGTTAGCCTGGGCTTCTATTCCCAGGCTCAGGATGGCTACATCGGGGGCTGCGCTGACCTTTCCTTCTCCGCTCACCCATATCCCCGTATTTTGCTGGCTGGCGATGGGCAGCCCCGTTGTTGTTCTGGCGGGCGCTGGCGATAGAGTTTCGCAGCCAGCGGTGCCGAGCGCAAGCAAGGTCAGCAATATGCCTGAAATCAAGGCTGCCGCTAACTTCTTCTTCATTTTAGCCCTCCTTACATGATATGAATTCCCTATATATATCATGAGGTATAGCGGTGGCGAAATCAAGCTGCGCCGCTGTAAGCGATTATTTATTGAAGTAGCGTCGCTGAAAGAAGAGGGCCACATTTGCCAGGCTGATGAGCACAGGCACTTCAACCAGCGGGCCGATGACGGCGGCGAAGGCCTGCCCCGAGCCGATGCCGAACACGGCCACCGCTACTGCTATGGCCAGCTCAAAGTTGTTGCTGGCGGCGGTGAAAGCGATGGTCGTCGTCTTGGAGTAATCAGCCCCTATTCTCTTGCCCATGTAGAAGGAGACCAGAAACATGACCACGAAGTAGATGAGCAGCGGGATGGCGATGCGCACCACGTCCAGCGGCAGCTGGACGATAATCTCCCCCTTCAGGGAGAACATCACCACGATGGTGAAGAGGAGGGCGGCCAGCGTAACAGGGCTTATCCTGGGGATGAATTTGCCCTCATACCACTCACGGCCTTTTGACCGGATGAGGGAGAAGCGGGTGAGCATGCCGCCGAAGAAGGGGATGCCGAGGTAGATGAAGACGCTCTGGGCAATCTGGCCGATGGTAACATGTACCGCCGCACCCTGCAGGCCAAACCATGACGGCAATACGGTTATGAAGATGTAGGCGTAAACTGAATAGAATAATATCTGGAAGACGGAATTGAAGGCCACCAGCCCGGCGGCATATTCGCTGTCGCCCCTGGCGAGCTCGTTCCATACGATGACCATGGCGATGCAGCGCGCCAGGCCTATCATAATCAGCCCCACCATGTAGTCGGGATATGCCCGCAGAAAGATGAGGGCAAGGAAGAACATGAGCACAGGGCCGATGAGCCAGTTCTGTATCAGGGAGAGCCCGAGCACGCGCCAGTTGCGGAATACCCGGCCAAGCTCCTCGTACCTCACCCTAGCCAGCGGCGGGTACATCATGAGGATGAGCCCGATGGCTATGGGGATGGACGTGGTGCCCACCTGGAAGAATGTGATGAAGTCGGCAGTCCCGGGCACAAAATAGCCAAGTCCCACCCCCAGCCCCATCGCCAGGAATATCCAGAGCGTAAGGAAACGGTCCAGTACCGGCAGTCGGGCGACTGCGGCGCTCGCTTTGCTCATGCTGCTGCTCCTTTTGCTGCTTTTATTTATCCAGTGCAGTGGTGAGGAACGTGGTTATCTCCGCCTTGGTCGGCACTCGCCCGGAACATACCAGCTTTTCGTCAACCACCAGCCCGGGCGTGGTCAGGATGGGGTATTCCATTATCTTCTTTATGTCCTTTACATCTTCAATGCTGGCGTCTATGCCGAGCTCTTTTACCACTTCTTTCACCGACTGCTCCAGGCTGCGACACCTGGTGCAACCTGGTCCGAGGACTTTTATTTTCATTTCTAGCTAACCTCCTTAATTGCTTTATTTAGCTATCAGCCCGAAGATATAGCCCGATATGGTGGCGAATACCACCACCAGGGAGACGTAAGTGATTGTTTTTCTTGTCCCCATTATGCTGCGGATGACCAGCATGTTCGGCAGCGAGAGGGCGGGGCCAGCCAGAAGCAGCGCCAGGGCCGGGCCTTTGCCCATGCCCAAATCCATAAAAGCCCTGATGATAGGGACTTCGGTCAGGGTGGCGAAATACATCAATGCCCCTAGGAACGAGGCGATGAAATTGGCGAATATGGTGTTTTCGCCAACGTAGGTTGTTACAGCCTCGGCGGGAACGACCGCCTTTATGATTCCGGCGGCGAATACGCCCACCAGGAGCCAGGGCACGATGAGCCTTACGAAGTGCATGGTTTCCCGCATCCATTGCCCGAGCTCGCTTCTGCTGAACCAGCGCCATAAGACTATGCCCAATAGAGCCAGCAGGATGCCGCTGGCAATCCAGTTTTTGGCGGCGGCGAATACCAGTATCCCCACCAGTGCCCCGAAGAAGATGGCCTGCTGCCAGAGCGGTTTGGCCTGCGGGTCTGCGGCGAGCATATCAAAGGCGGCTGAATTCTTTTGCGATTCCTCTTTGCGATAGATGAACGACATGAGAAGGCCGATGCCCGCCGCGAAGGCCAGGGCGCTCACGACACGCGCTGCGCCGAGGTCGTAGCCCAGGAGCCTGGCGGAATAGACGATGGCGAGCACGTTGATGGCCGGACCGGAGTAGAGAAAGGCGACGGCAGGCCCGAGCCCTGCGCCCCTCTTGTATATGCCGCCGAACAGGGGCAGCACGGTGCACGAGCAGACGGCCAGAATTGTCCCTGAAACCGAGGCTACGCTGTAAGATATGAGCTTCTTCGCGTGGGGGCCGAAGTATTTGAGCACCGCCTCCTGTGAGATGAACACGGCGATGGCGCCGGCGATGAAGAAGGCGGGCACCAGGCAGGTGAGCACGTGTGCCGACAGATATTCCAACAGGGCGCTGAGCCCTGCGCTGAAAAGTCCTGTGATAATTGACATGCTGAATCTATTCCACTATGCGCTAATTGTAATTCCGAAAAGGATAGAGCTACCTTCTGCGGCGGACGCAGCCGGGGCCTACGCGCTCGGCTTTTCCAAGGCGCTCACTGTCCAGCGCCGCTGTCTCGTTGCCTGCCAGCGCCTTGTTTATAATATCCACCAGTTCAGAAAGATGTTCTTTCATCCCTGCTTTATCTATCGAGAAAAGAGACCATTGGCTGTCCTTCCTCAGTTTGAGGAAACCGGCATCCTGGAGGATGCCCAGGTTGCGGGACGCCCTGGTCTGGGAGATATCCAGCGCCTGCATGACCTCGCAGACGCAGCACTCTTTCTCCATGAGGACTTTCAGAATCCTGAGCCTGGTCTCGTCGGATAGGGCTTTCATTGCTTTGATAAAGTCTTTCATATCTTCTCTTTGGTTTGATGTTAATATGCGCACATGCGCATACATTTATATTATCATCTTTCCTGGTATGTGTCAATCTTATTTTATGAGGTTCTGTTTGGTTTCGGTTGCGATAGTTCTACCGATTGTCATTGCGAGGAGCACAGCGACGAAGCAATCGCTATTTATCGTGTTTAGGGATTGCTTCGCTCCGCTCGCAACGACGCTAGAAAGCAACTCCAATGCAAATCGGACTCTTATGGGACAGCCATGCCGGTGAAATGTTATAATTTAAATGTGGATACCCTTTCCGAACTTAATCCCGCCCAGAAAGAAGCCGTGGAGGCTATCAGCGGGCCTGTCCTTATTCTCGCTGGCCCGGGCAGCGGCAAGACCAGGGTCATCACCCATCGCATTGCCTACCTCATCAAGGTCTGCGGGGTAAGCCCGCGCCGCATCATGGCGGTTACCTTCACCAATAAGGCCGCCCGGGAGATGGAGGAGCGACTGCAAAAGCTGGTCAGCGGCTCGGTGAAGGACCTGACCCTCGGCACATTTCATGCCATCTGCGCCCGCATCCTGCGAACGGACGGCAGGGCGATGGACATCGACCCCAGGTTCACCATCTACGATGATGAAGACCAGATAAGCCTGATAAAGCGGGGCATTAAGGATGTTGGGCTCGACCCCAAGCAATTCGCCCCCCGCGCTATACAGTCGGCCATCAGCTCCGCCAAGAGTCGCATGCTGACCCCGGCCGACTACCTTCAGTCCGGCCGCAGCTACTTCGAGGAGGTGGTGCAGCGGGTCTATGAGCGCTATCAGCGGCTGCTGGCCGAGAGCAACGCCCTTGATTTCGAC
>CAYWUK010000039.1:0-10479 GCA_964461475.1 uncultured Dehalococcoidaceae bacterium | reverse complement strand
CCATTAACCTGATTGCCTACACGGTCGGCGGCTCCAGGCCGCCGTCAATTGATAAATCCACCCTCGGCACGCCGGCGGACTTCGTTTGCTGGGTGTTCGGCGAGAACGAGGACAGGCTTCCACCGGGCTGGGAGCCCTTCCACGTGGACAGGGGCTTTGACAGGTCAGATAGCGTGGTTACGGTAATGGTCAGCTACCCGCCCGTGGACAACATAGACCACTGGAGCGTAACCCCTGAGGACCACGTGCGCTGGTGGAGCCACCTGGTTGGCCCGCTGCTGAACATGGGCGGGCCCTGCAACCAGCTTGTGATGGAGCAAAATCCCATTGTGGCTGTTGGCCCTGAACATGCCCAGGTGATAGCATCGTCAGGATGGAGCAAGGACGATTTCCGCCAGGCCCTCTGGGAGCAGGCACGCATCCCCCTGTCAGCCTGGCCAGCCGACCGCCCCGCGATGAAAAAGCTCACCGATGACCTGGGACCCCTTACGGCGGATGACATGATACCGATTACCTTGAGGCTGGAGCAGTTCCAAGTCGTTATCGCTGGCGGCGCCGGGAAACATTCGCACTTCTTCGCCCCGTTTCCGGGCTCCTTCCCCGTCAGTACCTTGCTCACGAAGTAATGGATTAAAGAGGCGGTTGAACCTGTGCCCATCGCGGCTGCCGTCTCCTAATCCCGTATCAGCGGCAGGGTCATGCAGGTGGGGCCTCCTCCCCCCTTGGCGCATTCGGTCAAATCCAGCTCGATGACCTCTATTCCCCTCTTCCTCAGCTCTTTGGTCATCTCCATGCCCACTGCTGACACGATGACCTTCTTGGGAGCGATTGGGAGGAGATTAGGCGCGCAGACGTGCAGTTCATCGTCTGACACCTCAATGATGTCAATATCTTTGCTTTCCAGCCACCTGATAGTCTCATAGCCCACGCCCCCCGGCCAGAGGACAGCTACCTTGTAATAAGCCATGCCGAACGTCATATCCAAGTGGAATATACCCGAGGCGCCGCCAACCTGATATTTGCGGTTGTAGAGATACCCGGGCAGGTTAGCGATATGGATATCCTGCACTCCCTGTTCCCTCAAGAGGCACTCCACCTGGGCTAGGCCCTCCATGTTGCCTCTTAAGCCCAGTGCCAGAATGACGCTTGAGTCGTCAATCCACACCATGTTGCTCGTCTCATAGGCGCCTTTGCCGCGAATAGTGTGCAGAATGGGGCATCCCAGCTGCATAAGCCGCTTGGCGTGATATATCTCCAGCCCTTTCTTGTAAGCCGGCACCGGCCTTTCAACGATGGCACCGCCCCGGGCCATTATGGTCTCCCTGGTGTACATGATTGAGCGAAGAGGGATGCCATAGGTGCCAATGGCGGTCTGGTCGGTGGGCTTTAATCTGATTACCTCAATGCCCTCAGATTCCAGCGCCGCCACCAGAGCGCGATGTTCCCTCACAAGCTTATCGAAGTCAGTAGGCCCTTCGGGCAGGTTAAACAGCTGGTAGTCCTGAGGGATGGTGCTGTCTTTCTGCTCCACCCCCGGCTCGCAGACCATTATCTTCCTGATTTTGCCGAAGGCGGACCAGACGCCCCACCTTTCGCCCCAGTTAGCCTCCAGGTCGTCCAGGAAGTCCGTTCCATATATTGGTTTGTGCGGAAGCCCCTTTTTGTAAAAGGGTATTTTCTCCAGCTTACCCATATTCCATCCTCCTATTATAAGTAACGGATTTTCGGCGGCGGCCTTAGGCCGCACAAAGCCTCCTTGATTATAGACCTAAGCGATAAAATAGGGAAGCCTGGGCAGGGCGATGACGGGGTTATAAAGTAAAAAAGCCAAATCTGTTCATATTTGTATGCCCAGCACCACCGAGGTCTCAATCTGGCGTTGCGGGACATCCCAGAACTCTTTTAACAATGCGTCTTTGTCGGGCATAAGCCTGAAGCCATGCTTCTGGTAGAATTCGATTGCCCATATCGCATCCACCCAGGTGCCTACAAGCAGGCGCCTGGTCTCCGTTATCTGCTTCAGGTGGTTAAGCAGCTTTGTGCCGATGCCCTTCCTCTGGAACTTAGGCAAGACGTAAGCATGCCTGACGAGCGTAACATCCTTGACTCGCTGGAAGCCCATTACGCCGGCGAGTGTGCCGCCTTCATCCCAGCCGAAGAATGCCATACTGCCCATCTCGCGGAGCAATTCTTCTTCCGGCATATACGGGTCGTGATAGCGGTCATCCGGAATAACGCCGCGATAGGCACAGGCTGCCCCGTTTATGACCTCATATATTTTGCCCATGTCCTTTGCGGAAAGCTCTTTAATCATCTTCCCTGTGCCACTTTAAATGGCTATTGGAATGATACCATATTCCTGAGTAATGCCGTAGTGCTGTGATGCAGATGCAATTGATATCTGTTTACCTGCCTACTATTAGTTTATGCTACAATGGAGTTATCTTGAAGCGTATCTTTGCACGATGAAATGAACCATGCGATGGCTCAAGGGGAGGCGTGATATGGCTGTAACCAAACATAAGCATATCAGGAATAGCAAAGAGGAGCCCATTAAAGGGGCTCCTTCAGTGTCTATGGAGGGAAGAGCCCCGCAAAAGGGAGGGGTGGCAAGCGAACTGGCAGCGGCAAACGCCGAGCTCAATGCCATCTATACCAGTATACCCATTGCCATGATGCTCGTTGACCGCGATAGGCGGGTCCGGAAAGTCAACCAGGCCGCGGCCAGCTTCTCCCGCAGGCAGACTGAAGAAATAATAGGGCTGCGTGGCGGGGAAGCGCTTCGCTGTCTTCATTCCCTTGATGACCCTGAAGGCTGTGGGTTCGGGCCTTTTTGCGAAAACTGTAAAATACGGCAGGCCGTGCTGGCCACGTTCAATACGGGTGAGCCACAAATTGACGTTGAAGCCGAGTTCCCCTTTATCCACGAGGGGGGAGAAGAAGAAAGGTGGCTCCTGGTATCAACAACTCTTCTCAGGCTCAACTCAACGGAGATGGTTTTGTTATGCGCCCAGGACATCACGGAGCGCAAGAAGGCGGAAGAAGCGCTGCATAAAGCGCATGATGAACTGGAAGCGCGCGTTCAGGAGCGCACCAGAGAGCTGAGGAAAGCCAACAGGGCATTACATGCTGAGGTCGCAGAGCGCAAGCAGGCGGAGGAGGCGCTGCATAAAGCGCATGGCGAATTGGAGATGCGCGTTCAGGAACGCACCAGAGAGTTGCAGGAAATCCAGAAAGACCTGAACCGTGCTCAGGCCGTGGCTCTCACCGGCAGCTGGCGTTTGGACGTTCAGCACGACGAGCTCCTGTGGTCCGACGAGAACCACCGCATCTTCGGCATCCCCAGGGGAACGCCCATGACTTATGAGACATTCCTCGCCAGCGTCCATCCGGAAGACCGGGAATATGTTGACCGGAAGTGGAACGCGGCCCTTGAGGGCGAGGACTATGACATTGAGCACCGCATCGTCGTGGAGGATGGGGTGAAGTGGGTGCGCGAGAAGGCTGAGCTGGAGTTTGACCGGCAGGGCATGCTCA
Source organism: uncultured Dehalococcoidaceae bacterium (assembly GCA_964461475.1). Taxonomy (GTDB): domain Bacteria; phylum Chloroflexota; class Dehalococcoidia; order Dehalococcoidales; family RBG-16-60-22; genus CAYWUK01. The sequence continues at coordinate 6,942 of CAYWUK010000039.1, read as the reverse complement.
AAGGCGGGTTCGGGACCACCCAGGACATCACGGAGCGCAAACAGGCAGAAGAAGTGCTTCGCCAAACCACGGATTACCTGGATAACCTCTTCAATTATGCTAACGCTCCCATCATAGTCTGGAGCCCTGAGTTCAAGATTACACGCTTCAACCACGCTTTTGAGCGGCTCACTGGACGTACTGCGGACGAAGTGCTGGGCAAAAAACTGGACATGCTGTTCCCGGATGACAGCCGCGATGAATCTATGAGGCACATTCGCGAAGCTACACTCGGTGAACGATTGGAAGTAGAAGAAATCCCGATCAAGCACAAAGACGGGGCTGTGCACATCCTGCTGTGGAACTCAGCTAACCTCTATGCCCAGGATGGTAAGACAACGGTAGCCACGATAGCCCAGGGTCAGGACATCACCGAGCGTAAAAAGGCGGAGGAACAAATGGCATTTCAGGCCAGGCTTCTGGATAATATTCAGGATAGCGTCATGGTCACCGACGTTGAGGGGCGGATTATTTATTGGGGGGGTGGGACGGCAAACATGCTCGGCTGGCAGCCGGAGGAGGTTATCGGCCTCAACGCGGCTGACGTTTTATTCCCTCAAGAATCCAGGCGGGAAGCGGAGGAACTAGGGAAGCTGCTGACAAGCGGGCAGAGCTGGTCAGGGGAAATTACCGTCAGGCGTAGGGATGGCACTCTGATTCCGTTTCTTGCCCGAAGCTCACCTGTTACGGATAAGGACGGTAAAATAATCGGCATAATTGCTGTCGGCAAGGATATCACTGAGCTTAAGAAAGTAGATAAAATGAAGGACGAGTTCATTGGCCTTGTCTCCCATGAACTGCGCACGCCTCTCACTGTGGCAACGGGTTCATTGCGCACCGCGCTGAGCGAGGGAATCTCTGCGGAAGACAGGCATGACTTACTCAGCAATGCTGCTGCGGCCACGGAGGAACTGGCGACCGTTCTGGAGAATATGCTGGAGCTTTCAAGGTATCAGGTTGGCCGCCTGCAGTTTCACATGGAGCCGGTCAGTATCGCCGATGTGGCCCAGAGCGTGATTAAGAAACTGAAAGGGCAGGGAGCGGGCCAGCGCTTTCTGGCGGACTTCCCGGACAGTTTGCAGCCGGTATTAGCTGACTCGATGAGGGTGGAAAGGATACTCTGTAACCTGCTGGAAAACGCCACAAAATACTCCCCTGCGCGGAGCGAAATAAAGGTATCTTGCCGAAAAGAGGGAGACTTTATCATCGCCGAAGTCGCTGACCGGGGAAATGGCATCAGCGCCGTTGACCAGGAAAAGTTGTTTGAGCCCTTTCAGCGACTGGATACAGCGCCACAAACGGCGAAGGGCATCGGGCTCGGCCTGGTGGTGTGTAAGCGGCTGGTCGAGGCCCAGGGCGGGTGGATTGGGGTGGACTCAGAGGTGGGAAGTGGCTCGACCTTTTCCTTCGCGCTCCCGATTAGCGGGGCGAAGGCATAGCTGCATTAACGGCTGAGAAGCGCCTTAATCCTTTTTACCATGTCATCGGGGTGAAACGGTTTGGCCACGAAATCATTAGCGCCGAGCTTAAGGGCGTCATCGTGGTTTCCCGGGCTGGCGCTGAAGGCGATAACCGGCAGTTGCGTGAAACTCCGCAGCCTCTTGAGCACCTCAAAGCCGTCAATTTCCGGCATGACGACGTCCAGGAGCATAATATCCGGCTGCGTCGCCTTTGCCAGCTCTAGGGCTTCCGCGCCAGAGGTTGTGGTGATGACCTCATATCCACGGAGTTTCAAGTCTACTTCAATGAATTTCAGCACTTTGGGATGGTCATCAACCACCAGCACACATTGTCTTTTTCCCGCGTCATTCTGCAACAAATCAAAAGCCTGCCAGTACTGAGATATCTTAAGTAAAATTATTATTCATTCAGCCTTTAATTGTCATAAATTTAGGGGATAAAATATAACAAATTCGTGACATTTTCCCGGCGGCCTCCATAGAAATCTGTGCCCCGCTTGGGCGTGTTATTGTAATGAATCCGTAATTGTTGTAATGATGAAACGCTGTTAAAATAGTAGTGGCATTTTGATGAATTGGGATATCTGCTTGGCTTCGCAATATTCGTCAGTTGTAAAGCATTTTTCAACTGTGCTTGCTTGCAGATTGCGCCGGGCGAGGTCGCTCATTAAAATCACGGAGGTCGTTTGAAGATGGATGGACCTATCAGCGGGATTCGCGTCATAGAGATAACAACGTTTCATCAGGGGCCCACCGCCGGCTCGCTCCTGGGCGACATGGGCGCCGATGTGATAAAGGTAGAGCCGAAAGCGGGCGACCCCGGCAGGGGGTTCATGAGAGTAATCGGCGTGATGCAGAATATCAAGGGCCGCAATCACTTCTTCGAAGCCTGCAATCGCAGTAAGAGGAGCATCGTTTTAGACCTGAAAAAGAAAAAGGGACTGGAGATTTTCTTAAAGCTAATAGATAGCGCTGATGTTTTTTTGACCAACTTAAGCATAGATGCCCCTTATCGCATGGGCATTAACTATGAAGCGTTGTCGGCAAGAAACCCGGGCCTCATCTATGCCCATGTCTCTGGTTGGGGTAGAGAAGGGGCGGATGCCAACGCGCCCTGCTACGATTACGTTGGACTGGCCAGGGCTGGAACGATGATGATGTGCGGTGAAGAGGGCGCCCCGCCGCAGAATATCGTGCCCGGCCTGGCGGACTATCTGGGGGGGGTAATGGGCGCCTTCAGCGTGTGCGCCGCTCTCTATGCCAGGGAAAAGACGGGCAAAGGGCAGCTGGTGGACACCTCCCAGTTTGGCGCCATGATAAATTTGGAGACCACGACTTTGGCCGCTGCCTGCATGCATGGGCAGGAATACCCCAGGCCGGTAAGGGCCAAAGCACGAAACCCACTCTATAACCACTACAAGTGTCGCGATGGCAAGTGGATTGCCATAGCCCTGCTTCAGCCGGATAGGGGCTGGAGCACTTTTTGCAAGGTGACAGGGCTTGAGGAACTGGAGCATGACCCCAGGTTTGAAAACCTGGAGGTGCGCGGTGAGCATGCTGCCGAGATGGTTTCTATCCTTGACGAGAAGTTCGCCACCAGGACCAGGGAAGAATGGATGGACATCTTCAAAGGGGCTGACTTAATTTACGCCCCGGTGCAGTCGGCGCTTGAGGTGGCCGGCGACCCACAGGCCATGGCTAATGACTACTTTGTCTGGTTTGACCACCCTGTATTCGGCAGGACGAAGACGATTGGTTTCCCCTGGATGTTCCACGGGACTCCCGCATCAATAAAGCGGGAAGCTCCAGAGCTTGGCCAGCATACCGAGGAGATATTATTGGAATTAGGTTTCAACTGGGATGACATCAGCTCTCTAAAGAGCGAGGAGGTAATACCGTAATAGGTTATATGCTAATAAAGAAATATTAGCAAAAATGTTTATCACATATTACGGGGCTATTTTTCTCCCTTACCCTTTTCGATGGCTTGGGCCCTTTCTATCATCCCCTTTTGTTCGTCATCGTGCGAAGCTAAAGCTAAATAAGTCTCAAACTCCAACGTGGACTCAAAAGATGATTCTGCACCCCTGTTTAGAGCTGACCGTACGGACCTCACCGCCAGAGGATAGTTTTTCGCAATCCTCTTTGCCAGTTCCATCGCTGCCATGTGCATATCAGCAAGGGGCACAACTTTATTGACCAGTCCTATCCTTTCTGCTTCCCTGGCATCTATGAAGTCGCAGGTAAAAATCAGCTCCTTTGCCTTGGCCAGCCCTACCAATAATGGCAAAGTCTTGGTGACCCCTCTGGCAACCGTTGTCCCGACCCCGGCTTCAGGAAAGCCAAACTTGCACCCTTCCGCTGCGATGATTATGTCGGCGTTCAGAGCAGTTTCCAGTGCTCCGCCCAGGCAATAAACGTGGCAGGCCGCTATTATCGGTTTATTTACGGCCCTCATTGTACGGGCGGTCTTCTGGAGAGATTCCGTAACGAGCTTCATATGTCCCTCCAGCGTGCGGCAAATCGCCGGGACTTCCTTTATGTCTGCGCCTACGGAGAAACACCTTCCCTCTCCTTCAAGGATGATTGCTCTTACCTCGGGGGTGTTCTTTGCGTTGTCCAGGGCCGCCATGAGGTCGTCGTATAGCTCCGGAACCAGGGCATTCACCTTCGGCCTGTTTAATCTGATTGTGGCTACATCCCCTTCTTGTTCGTAAATAACGTTCTTGAATTTTGTTAACATATTATTAACCCGCCTTTCTTAGGGCTTCTTTGTGGGCTCAAGCCTTTTATCGTGGCTGACAAATAATGGCCATGACAGATTAGGGGCATGGGTTCGTCCTTAACCCTGCAGGTGCATCATCAAGCCAGGTAGCCATAAGCAGAGTTGCGGGAATGCCATAACAAGTGCCAGGCCAACGCCCTGAAGGGCGACGAATGGCCATACGGCTTTATAGAGGTCCACCATTGTAACCTCCGGAGGAGTAACCGCCTTTATATAGAACAGGGTAAAACCAAAGGGAGGCGTTAACAGGGCCATCTCCGTATTTACCATAAATAGTATGCCAAACCATAAGGGGTCGAAGCCCAGCGCAGTGATTACGGGGAGAAAGACCGGCATGGTCAGCATGAGGATAGCCATGCTGTTCAGTATGCACCCCAGGAAGAAGAAGCTAATCTGCATTAATATAAGGATGAACCAGCGGTTCACTTCAAATCCGGTGATGATTTGGGTGATGAGTTTAGTAGCTCCAAGTCCCTGATAGACCATGGCGAAGGCGGAAGCGCCGAATACAATCCATATCAGCATAGCCGTGGTGGCAAGGGTTTTTATATAAGAGTCTTTGATGACGTGCCAGCTAAGCCTGCGGTTTACGGCGGCGGATATTATTGCGCCAAGCGCCCCTACGGCCGAAGCCTCGGTGGGTGTGGCTATGCCAAGGAAGATTGACCCCAGCATCGCTATTACTATCAGCGCAGGAAGGATTATCGCCTTGGTGGATATTATTTTCTCCTTCAAGCCCACTCTCTCATCGGGCGGCAGGGCTGGCCCCAGGCTTGGATTCTTGGCGCACCTGATAGCTATATAAGCGACAAACATGCTGGACAGTATCAAACCGGGGATTATTCCCCCGATGAACATCCCCCCTATTGATACTCCGGCGAAAAGGGAATAAAAAATCATGATTATGCTGGGCGGGATGAGGCTGCCTAAGGCTGACCCGGCCATTATGGAGCCGGTTACCAGGTTCTTGTTATAGCCGCGCTTGAGCATCGAGGGCAGGGCTATTATCCCCATGGTAGTTGCGGCCATGGCGCTTGTCCCGGACATGGCGGCAAATAATGTGCAAATCCCCACCGTTCCCATGGCCAGGCCGCCATTGACGCGGCCCATCCATTTGTACATTGAGCTATAAAGGGCGTCGGCAATATCAGCACGCTCCAGCACCAATGCCATAAAGACAAACAGGGGTATGGCTATCATGGTATAGTTGGTCATCCAGCCAAAGGCAACCGAGGCGACTAAGCCAAGGGCATGGCCGCCCCATAGCCAGATGGTGAATATTATGGCGATAGCGCCGAGAAGGAATCCGAGGTCAAATCCCACTACCATACCGACGAACATGGCGAGGAACATGAGGGCGGTGATTAGTCCTATGCTCACGCTGCCCTCCCGCCTTGAATGACCGTCCTTAGGTCTCTAACAAACCTGGCCACACCCTGGGCCAGCATCAGGAAGGCCCCCACCGGCAAGCACCACTTAACCGGCCAGAGTAAAGGTGCCCACGCGCTGAGGCTGTGTTCCCAGTCCATAGTCGACCTCCAGGCCATGGCAAACCCCATCCACATCAGCATGCCCACGAAGAGAAAGAAGGTGAGTGATGCAATAAGGTCCACAATTGCCCTCTGCCTTGGCGAGTAGCGCTGATAGAATATGTCCATCTTGATATGGGCTGGAGACGCTTTATGGCGGATGGTGTAGCCCGCGGCGAGGATGATATAGCCGGCATACACCATCGTTACTGTTTCATGAGCCCAAAAGGTCGGGCGGTCAAATACGTATCTGGCCACCACCTCGAAGACGGTTATGCCCATCATGAGCAGCACCCAGGAACCGACGAGCTTCCCGCACCATTCATTGATTCGGTCTATAAAGTAGAGAGGTGGCTTTCCCTGTTGCATTGACTGTTTTTCCTCTTTTCGGCGGGGGAAGCCGAGGTGCTTTCTCAACTCCCCCCGCCTAAAGCATTCCTGTTTAAAGCCGAGCCATGCGGCTTGGTTACATGTATCCTCGCGCCTTAAGCCAGTCCTTAACCAGGTCTACCCATTCCTGAGCCCTTGCGCTCTTGCTGGCTACCGTATCCCATAGCGCCTCTCCGTTGGCATTCCACCTGTCTCTATCTTCTTGAGACAGCTGGATCCATTTCACGCCCATCTGCTCCATCTCGTGCTTCTTCTCCTGGTCCTGAACGAGGTTCATCTCGGAGCTGACCGTCCCTGAGAAGAAGTAAGTGCCCTCAAGCAGCCATTTGAGGTCATCGGGCAATTCATTCCAGGCGTCCTGATTGACGATAAGAATTTCGGATTCGAAGGCAGTCATCCCTGGCAGGTAGTACTTGGCGACCTCATAGAATTTCTGTTCGTAGTGGCCGTTAGGGCCAGTCCAGCTTGCCCCGTCCACGGTTCCAGTTGCCAGCCCGGTATATATTTCGTTCGAAGGCAGGTAAACCATGGAGGCGCCGGTCGTCGCTATCCAGTCCGAGGTTATGCCGTAGCTTCGTATCTTGAAGTTCTTCAGGTCATCAAGTCGCTCAATCGGTTTCTTGAGCATGATGTCAACGGCGTTGCCGAACATATAGGGGGCAAGTAAAAATACGTGATGCTCGGCAAAAGCATCACGCCCACGTTCGAAGAAATTCCACGGCTCTTCATATGCCAGTTG
>CAYWUK010000038.1:0-10518 GCA_964461475.1 uncultured Dehalococcoidaceae bacterium | reverse complement strand
CTACCAGGGTGTGGATATCGTCATGGTCAGGGAGAACCTGGAAGACCTCTACGCCGGCATTGAGTTTGAGAAGGGTAGCCCCGAGGCAGCCGAGCTGATAAAGCTTATTGCCGATACAAAGCGTGGCAAGGCCAGCGCGGACTCTGGCTTCAGCATAAAGATGATTTCCGAGACGAACAGTCGCCGGATAGTAAAGTTCGCTTTTGACTATGCCCGTGAATACGGCAGGAAAAAGGTAACGGCGGTACACAAGGCCAACATCATGAAGTTCTCCGACGGCCTGTTCCTGGCTGTTGCGCGGGATGTGGCCAAAGGGTACGCAGATATTGAATTTGAGGACAGGATTATCGATAATATGGCCATGCAGCTGGTGCGAAGGCCGCAGCAGTTCGACGTTGTGGTGGCGCCAAACCTGTATGGGGATATACTCTCCGACCTCTGCGCCGGGCTGGTTGGCGGACTGGGAGTGGCGCCCGGAGCCAATATCGGAGATGATATAGCTATCTTTGAGCCGACGCACGGCAGCGCCCCGAAATACGCCGGGAAGAACAGGGTAAATCCGATGGCGATGATGCTTTCCGGGGTGATGATGCTGCGCTACCTCGGCGAGAGAGAGGCCGCCGAAAGGCTGGAAGCAGCCATCGCCGCGGTTATCGCGGAAGGGAAGAGCGTTACCTACGACATGAAGGCTGCCGGCGCTGAGTCGGTGGGCACTTCGCAGGTGGCCGATGCCGTGATTGAGAAACTGGCAAAATCGAGCAGCAAGTAGGGAATATGTTACAGGACTGGTTTAGGTAGAATGGCCAAGAGTCTGGTGCCGCCGGGGCTGTCTTACATAGCAGACAATATCACCTCCAAACAGAATATACTTGGCGCTTTAAAGGAGCAAGGAGCGCAGTGGGCAGCGGGACTTGGCCTTCCCTGCAGCGCGGAAACGGTATTCTTCGCCGGGTGTGGCTACCAGTACAGCAGCGGCCTGGAGTCGCTGAGTTCTCTCATACGGAAGCTGGACAAGAGCGCCATCGGCGCTGAGTCGGCGATGGGCATCGCCGGCTTTCAGAAGAAGCTGGGCATTGACCTCGGCGGCATGTACCGCAAGGTGGCGGCGAAAGGCAAGGCGTCGGATGGCCAGCCCCTGCGCGATGCAGTCGGGGTGCTGCGCAGGCTGGGCATTGACTTCGGCTATCTCGCCGAGGATGAGCCATGCTGCGGCGGGCCGCTGCACTACATCGGCATGCGCAGCCAGTTCGTAAAGAATGCCGAGCAGGCGTATAAGAAGCTCAAATCGCACGGCGTGAAGCGAATCATCAGCATAGTCCCTTCCTGCACCTATACCCTGCGCAACCTGTTTGCAAATTGCATTGAGGGATATGATTTAGAGGTCAGGCATTTCCTTGAGGTCGTCCTGGAGGGGATGCAGTCCGTAAAGCTGCACTTCCCCCGCGAGGTCAAGGTAGCTTATCATGATTCCTGTCAGCTTGCCCGCTACCTGGGGCTTATCGAGGAGCCGCGCCTGATATTGAGGGCAGTAGAGGGCATTGAGCTGGTGGAGCCCGGCTGGACCAAAGGCGAGTGGACTACTTGCTGCGGGGGCGGGGGCGGCTTTGAGGTCGTCTTCCCCGAGCTGAGCCAGATACTGGCGGTCAACAGGGCCAGGGAGTTGCTCGAGACCGGAGCGCAGATAATCGTCACACACTGTCCGGGATGTATTTTGCAGCTTAAGGACGGGCTGAAAGAATTGAAAGCTGAAGGAGTAGAGGTCCTTGACCTTGCTCAAGTGCTCGCTATGGCCGTTCAGGAGCGATAAATTGTCCAAGTTTAAAGATTACAAGAAAGAAATAATGGACGCGGCTCATGACGATCACATCAGGCTCGCCATGTCGCGGTCGATTAAGAGCTACCGGGAAAATACCGGGGCCGCCCTGGAGCGGTTCCCGCACACGGTTGAGCTGGCGGATGAGGTGCTGGAGATAAGAAAGAAGTCCGTGGAGCAGATGGAAAAGCTGGCCCAGCAGGCGTGCGAATCCATTGAGTTTAACCACGGGAAGGCCTACATTGCCAGGACGGATGACGATGCCCTGAATATCATCCAGAAGCTGGTAGGACAGGGGAAGCTGATAGTCAAGGGCAAGAGCATGACCAGCGAGGAGATTGGCCTGCGCGGGCACCTGGAAAAGCATGGCAATGAGGTCTATGAGACCGACCTGGGCGAGTTCATCATCCAGAAGATGGGCTCAAGGCCGATGCACATCACAGCGCCGTCCATACATGTGCTCAAGGAGGAGGTCGCCCAGCTTTTCTCCGGCTTCATGGAGCAGAAGTTCACCCCGGATTCGGAGATAGCCGATATGGTTGCGGCCGCCCGCGTCTTTCTCAGGGATAAGTTCTTCCAGGCGGACATCGGCATCAGCGGCTCCAATGTGGTGGCGGCGGACACTGGGACGCTGTTCATGATTGAGAACGAGGGCAATATCCGCCTGGCAACCAGCGCCCCGCCCATCCATATTGCGCTGGTGGGCATGGAGAAACTTGTCCCCAGCCTGAGCGATGCCTATAAGGTTGCCGAGGTGACCTGGAGGTTTGCCGACTATCATATTACCTCCTATGTCAGCCTGGTATCCGGGCCGAGCAAGACCGGCGACATTGAAAAGGTGACTACCTACGGGGCGCACGGACCCAGGGAGTTTCACGTGGTATTTCTGGACGGCGGCAGGACAAAGCTGGCCAAGCACCCTTTATTTCGGCAGGCGCTTTACTGCCTGCGCTGCGGCGGCTGCCTCTTCGAGTGCCCTGTCTATGCGGTGACCACCGGACATTTCGGCGATAAGTATTTCACCGGCATTGGCGCCGTCTGGGCGGCTATGATAAGCGGCGACATGGAGAAGGCGGCGGCGCTGGCTTACACCTGCCTGACCTGTGGTCGCTGCAAGGTGAGGTGTCCGGTCAAGATTGATGTGCCCGAGATGGTTGTCGCCCTGCGCGAGTTGATAGCCGAGGGCGGCTAGCTTCATATCAGGAGGGCTTTAGAATAATGGGCTGCGTCTTTTGTGATATTGCCGCGGGCAGGGTGCCCGCCGAAATCCTCTATCAGGACGAAGAGATAATTGCCTTTCCGGATATCCATCCGGCCTCTCCCACCCACCTGCTGATAGTCCCCAGGAAGCACATCCCTTCTCTGGCACATCTTTCTGATGCTGAGACATCCCTCATCGGGCACATGGCCGGGGTTGCCAATCGGCTGGCGCGGGAGAGGGGGATTGCCGAGCGGGGCTATCGCCTGGTGATTAATAGCGGCCCTGAGGGCGGGCAGGTGGTGCCGCATCTCCACATGCACCTTCTCGGCGGCCGCGCGCTGAAGCCCGGGCTGGGCTAGGCTTTCTGCCCCTTTCGCTGTTCCAGGAAGGCGAGCAGACCGGCGATGCTCTTGGCATCGCAGATTTCGCCTGAGGCGATGAGGCCTTGAATCTGGCTGATGGACACCTTCACCATCTGGATGCCCTCGGTATCCTCGGCGAATAGCTGACTGGGTACGAGTTCACTGGCCAGAAATAGGTAGAGGTACTCGCTGCAATAGCCCGGCGCCGAGTAGAAGCCGCCGAGGCATTCCAGCTTCTTTGGCAGATAGCCCGTTTCCTCGCGCATTTCGCGTCGCACGGCGGCCTCCGCGTCTTCGCCGGCGTCAATGCCGCCCGCCGGTATCTCCAGCAGCTCCTTTTCCACCGCCTTGCGGAACTGCTTCACCAGCAGGATATTATCTTCGGCATCAATGGCTACAATCGCCACGCAGTCGGCGTGTTCAACTATCTCCCGGGTGGACTCGCGGCCATCGGCCATCTGCACGGTATCCACGCGCAGGTTCACCGCGCGCCCCTTGAAAATCGTCCTGCTGGATATGGTCTTTTCCTCTGCCAATTTGAATCAAGCCTCCGCGTGATATATAAGGGCTACCTCATCGCAGTTGGGGAACTTGGGACAGCGCAGGCAGTCGGTCCACACCTTGCGCGGCAGCTCCATCTTGTCTATATCGGCGAATTTTAGCCGCTTGAAGAATTCCGGCTGATAGGTGAAACAAAAGACGGTGCTTATGCCCAGCTCTGCGGCCTCTTTGAGGCAGGCTGCTACCAGTTGGGCGCCGATGCCTTTCTGCTGGCAGTCCTCGGCCACAGCCACCGACCTTATCTCGGCCAAATCTTCCCAGCTTACGTGCAGCGCGGCGCAGGCAATCACCCGGTCGTTTTCCTTGATGACGAAATAGTCCCTTATGTCTTCATAAAGCTCGCTGAGCGGCCGGGGCAGCATCTCGCCCCTCTCCGCGAAGCGGTTAATCAGTTTATGCATCTGGGGCACATCGGCGATTCTGGCTTTTTCTACCCGGCTCATTTTATTTCTTTCCTCTTAACCTTTCTTCTAAAGAGCTTTAAAAGGATACTTCTGGATGGATTCTCAAAAATCTAGTGGTATTAGGGCTATGTCTTATGGTGATGACGTCCCCATCTGCCAGGTCCATATTTATATGGCCATCAATGCTCAATGTGGCCTGATGGAACGTTCTGACGGCCACTTCCACCACGACTGACTGCGGCAATACCAGGGAGTAATTTGCGCTGAGGTGGGGGACTATCGGCGTTAATATGAAATCCCTGGACTTAGGGTAAAGTATAGGGCCGCCTGCCGCCAGCGAGTAGCTGGTGCTGCCCGTGGCTGTGGACAGGATAACGCCGTCTGCTTTGTAGGTGGTCAGGCGCTGGCCGTCTATGCTGACTTCGGTAAAAATCACGCGGGCGATTGCCCCCCGCCCCACGACGATGTCGTTAAGGGCGTGGAATACGGCTGTCCCCCGCTCCGCAGTTGAGAGCTCCGCCTGGAGCATGGAGCGTTCATCAATCCACCCTTCCCCGGCGAGCAGGGCGGGCAGCTTCTCCAGTGCCTCGGCGGCGCTCATCTCGGTCATGAAACCCAGTCTGCCCAGGTTTACCCCGGTGATGGGGATTTTACCGGGGGATGCTACCTGGGCCGCCCGCAATATAGTGCCGTCGCCGCCGGTGGTGATGATTAGTTCGCTCCCGTTCAGTTGTGACTTTGCCTGCTCCGTTTCCCAGGCAGAACATGACCAGGTGGAAACGCCAGTTGTGTCCAGTAATTTTTGTAGCTCCCTGGCCTTGACCTGGGCAGCTTTCACAATAGGATGATATAGGATGCCGACCTTTTTCACTATCGTAACCTGTTTACCGTTAAAGGAGGATTTGGGTGAGGATAAAAAGAGTGTAGCAATTATCTCATTGGGGTGTCAAGCTGGCCGGCGCTGGGGGAAAAGCATGGTGAACTTGGTGCCGCGCTTTATGCTATAATATCAGGTTAGGGTCTGATATAATCTATGACATGGGCGAGACGAAAGGCGAGGGCGTTAGCACTCCAGGCGCTGTATGAGATTGACGCCGTGGGGCATGATGTAGGGGTGGTTTTAAAGCGCCTGCCGGCGGAGAAGAACTTATCCGAAGAGAATATCAACTTCGTCCGCGATTTGATAAACGATGTTCTTCGCAACCGGGAGAAGATAGACGGTTACATTAAGAAATTTGCTCCGGCCTGGCCAATAGAGCAGATAGCCTTGGTTGACCGGAACATTCTCAGGCTTGCAATATTTGAAATTTTATTGGATAATAAAGTGCCGGTTAAAGTAGCCATAAACGAAGCGATTGAGCTGGCCAAGCATTTTGCCGGCGATAATTCGGCTAAATTTATAAACGGAGTTTTGGGCTCTGTTAGTGCTCTTGCCAGCAGATAGAAAGCACTTGTAAAGGGGGGTCAAAAGTGGCAAGCATCTTCGAACGAGTAAAAGCGATAGTTGTGGAAAAGCTTGGGGCGGAGGAGGCGGATGTGGTGCCCACAGCAAGCTTCGTTGAGGATTTAGGCGCCGATTCTCTCGACCTGGTAGAGTTGATAATGACCCTGGAGGAGGAGTTCAGCACTCCTGCCCGGAAGGTTGAAATACCAGACGAGGATGCGGAGAAGATATTGACCATCCAGGATGCCATTGATTACCTGAAAGACTTGGGCACCGAGGATAGTTAGTTAATAATTTAGCGCACTTACAGCGATGACCAGCCTTGGGGCTGGCTTCGTTCGGTTATCTTTTGTGCTATCATATCCCACCTTACGACGGGTTAACCTTGCTCTGCTCCACTTCAATATCTGCCTTCTTAGAGCTCCTTAACCACGGCCGCGATGCGTCCCAGTGCCTCATCTATATCAGCAGCATTTACCAGGCGGTGGGTTACGGCGCGCACCCTGCGCTCACCTGGGCTTTTAAGCCTGACGTCCCTCTCATTCATGCGCTGGATGAATTCAGGGGCGCTGACGCGGGCAGGTGGCTCAAATATGACGATGTTGGTCTTAATCCTCTCGGGGTGAATGGTGATGCCGGGGGTGCTGGCCAGGCCGTCAGCCAGGCGCCGCGCGGTGGCATGGTCTTCGGCCAGCCGGCCGACCATTTGCTGCAGGGCGATGATGCCGGCGGCAGCGAGGATGCCGACCTGTCGCATGCCACCCCCGAGCATCTTGCGCCATTTGCGCGCCTCTTCAACAGATTCTTTCGAACCACAGAGCAGAGAGCCCGCCGGGGCGCTCAGCCCCTTGGAGATGCAGAAGCCGACGGAGTCCGCAGGCCGGGCCAGTTCGCTGGGGGGTAAATCGAGGGCGATGGCGGCGTTGAATATGCGCGCCCCATCCAGATAAACCTTGAGGCCATGCTGGTGCGCCCGCCCCGCGATATCGGACGCATATTCGGGAGTAAGCACGGCTCCGCCGCAGCGGTTATGGGTATTCTCCAGGCAGAGGAGGGTTGTTGTGGGCATGTGGATATCTTTGGGACGTACGGCTGCCTCCATGGCGGCAGGGTCAATGCGTCCTTCAAAGTCGTTGTGGAGGGTGTGCATTACCACGCCGCCGAGGGTTGAGGCCCCGCCCCGCTCATACCAGAACATGTGGGCCTCGTCTCCCAGGATAATCTCCTCGCCGGGGTGGCTGTGGATAAGTACGGCGATGAGGTTGCTCATGGTGCCGCTGGGCGTGAAGATGGCGGCCTGCTTGCCCATCATCTGCGCCGCCAGCTCCTCCAGGCGGTTAACGGTGGGGTCTTCCTGGTAGACGTCGTCGCCAACCTCGGCTTTGTACATGGCCTGCCTCATCTCATCGGTGGGCAGGGTTATGGTATCGCTGCGCAAGTCAATGATTTTCATGGGAGTTCCTCCTGTAATCCGGCGCTAGCTGCGGGTATATTTCTCCCTCAGTTTCGGCTTTTCAATCTTGCCTGTAGGGCTTCTGGGCACTTTATCAAATATGATTAAGCCTGGCCTTTTGTATCTGGGGAGGTTTTGCTCGCAGAAGCTCTTTATTTCTTCCTCGGTAAGTTTCTCACCAGGATTTGGGTCGATTATTGCGGCTACCGTCTCGCCGAGCCTGTCATCCGGGAGCCCAATCACTGCCGCATCGTATACCTTGGGGTGGCTGCTGAGCACCTCCTCTATCTCCACAGGATAGATGTTTTCCCCTCCCCGGATGATTAAGTCCTTCTTCCTGTCGACCAGGTAGATGAAGCCTTCTTCGTCGGTCCTGGCCATGTCTCCGGTGTATAGCCATCCGTCCCGGATGGCCTGCGCCGTCAGCTCCAGGTTTTTGTAGTATCCCTTCATGATGCCGTTGCCCCTGACCAGCAGCTCGCCCACCTCGCCGCTGGCTACGTTCTCGCCACGCTCATCCGCGATGCGAGTCTCCCAGTTGAAGCCGGCCTTGCCTATGGTCTCCGTCTTATTTTTGTTTTCCATGCCGAGGTGCACGCATCCCGGCCCGGTTGCTTCGCTTAAGCCGTAATTATTGTCGTACTGCATGCCGGGGAAGTATTCCATCCAGCGCTTGACCAGGCTGGGGGGCACCGGTTGTGCGCCGATATGCATGAGGCGCCAGCAGCTCAGGTCGTAGTCCTCTTTCCTCAGCTCTCCCCTGTCCAGCGCCCCTAAAATGTCATGCACCCAGGGCACGAGCAGCCAGACTACCGTCCCCCTCTCCCTGTGGACGGCCTCAAAGATATACTCAGGGCTTATTTCTGTGAGTATCGTGGCGCGGCCGCCCACGATGAGACAGCCGAACCAGTGCATCTTGGCGCCGGCATGATATAAAGGGGGGATGAGGATGAAGTTATCATCCTTGGTTTGATTGTGGTGGCGGTTCTCGGTTATGGCGGAATGTTCCATGTTCTTGTGGGTGAGCAGTATCGGCTTCGGCGCGCCGGTGGTGCCTGATGTGAAGTAAAGGCCGCAGGCGTCCTCATCGTTCAAAGCTATATCTGGCGCGCATGGGGATGATTTATCAATCGCCTCTTCAAAGTTCTCCATCCCTTCGGGCATGTCCTGGCCGGCGAATATATAGTCCTTTACCCCGGGAAGTTGGTGACGTATGGCCTCCACCCTCTCGCTGAATTCTTCGCCCAGGACCATCGCCCTGGCCCCGGCGATGTCGGCGCAGTATTTAATCTCTTTGCTGGTGAACCTGAAGTTGAGAGGTACCGCCCACGCGCCCGTCCTTATGATGCCGAAGTATGCCTCCAGCCAGTTTATGGAGTTCATCATCAGCTGGATTACCTTGTCGCCCTTTTTCACCCCCCTCGCTATCAGGGCATTGGCTATGCGGTTCGCCCGTTCATCGAATTCCTTCCAGGCGATTTCTTTGCGCAGGCCCCTGCTGGGTTTGAGTTCAATCAGGGCTATATCCCGGGGATACATCCTGGCATTTCTGGCCAGCATCTCAGCTATGGTCATTTATCGGTAACCTTTCAGTGGATTTGTGGTGGTGGAACCTAACTATCTTAATTCAATATAGTTTCTCATTTCAAGGAAAATGGAGAGCGATGTACTTGATTTAGGGGGCAGGAGATATTATAGTGTCAGATGATGGGTAAGTCCGAGAGGATATTCAGGGTCGGCGTATCCGGCTCATACGGCGGATTTAATCTGGGCGATGAGGCTATTCTGCAGAGCATTGTTGCCCAGTTGTGTGCGTCTTTGCCCGTAAAAATCACGGTGTTTTCGCGCAACGCGGATGACACGCGCCACCGTCACAAGGTGGAAGGGTCAATACCGGTACGTGAGCTGACACGCGATGAGGTGACGCGTGAGATTGAGAAGCTTGACCTGTTTATCCTGGGCGGGGGTGGGATTCTGTATGACGCCGAGGCGGAAATATACTTGAGAGAGATGGAAATTGCTCAGAGCAAAAATGTGCCAACCATAACCTATGCCGTAGGCGTTGGCCCTCTGCAAGATACTAACGTTAAAAAACGTGTGTCAGAAGTTTTAAGTCGGGCGAATGCGATTACCGTGCGTGAGCGCAGCGACAAGAAGTTGCTGGAGGACATTGGCGTCCATCGTAAAATTGTGGTTACCGCCGACCCCGCCCTGCTTCTGAAGTCCGCCCCCCTTAACGAAGGCACCCTTGAGGTTGAGCACATGGCCGGCAAGCGGCGGGTAGTGGCCATGTCCGTCCGCGAGCCTGGAGTGGCTGCCCCCGATATAGACGAAAAGTTCTATCATGGCCTGCTGGCGAACGCGGCCGATTTCATGATTGACCGTTTTGATGCCGATATCGTTTTCTTCCCGATGGAGCAGCGTATGCTTGATGTGCAGCAGTCGCATGCGGTAGTGTCGCAGATGCTGCGGCCGCAGCGGGCTCATGTATTGAAGGGCGAATATACTTCGGGGCAACTTCTTTCGCTGATAAAGCACTGCGATTTCGCGGTGGGCATGCGCCTGCATTTCCTTATTATGGCCGCCTTGCAGTGCGTGCCATTTGTCGCCCTGCCATATTCAGCTAAAGTGGGCGGGCTGCTCAACGCCCTGCAATTGGAGATGCCGCCAATCAACCTGGTGAATGCTGGCCGGCTCATCGCCCATATTGACCGCTCATGGGACAAGCGCAATTCCCTGAGGGAGATGATAAGGCTGGTCCTTCCTTCTATGAAACGGCAGGCGCTGAAGACCAATAAACTCGTGGTCAAGCTGTTGACCAATTTGGCCGATGAGGAGAAGGCTAAGAGCAAACCAGCCGAAAAAAGCTGAGCGTATCTGCCGGAAGGGGAATATTTATGCCTCCTCTTGCTCGTCCTGCCAATCCAGGCGAAACAATCGCTTTGCCGAGTCGTCGGGCCCAAATCATTGCTGAAGCTGACGTCCTTGTGGTTGGCGGTGGCCCCGCCGGGCTGGGAGCGGCGGTGGGCGCCGCCGATGCTGGGGCCGATGTAATCCTCGCCGAGCGTTATGGCTTCCTCGGAGGGAACGCTACCGCTGCCCTCGTAACGCCCATGATGTCCTTTTACACTCAAAGGCCGACCGAGCAGCAAGCCGGCGCCACCACTCTCTTTCCCACAGACCATGGAGTTGGCGACCCGGTGATATCCGGGGTGTTGGAGAAATTGGTGGAGCGCCTGGTGGAATTGGGTGGGGCTTTACCTCCTTCTCAGCAGACCGG
>CAYWUK010000037.1:10063-10687 GCA_964461475.1 uncultured Dehalococcoidaceae bacterium | reverse complement strand
GCTGATGTCTATCGCCGCGCCGCCGTTGGCGTTGAGGCGGTGGACGGTGGTGTCGTCAAGCCGGTAAACATCATCGTTGGCATCTGTAGCATCCGGTTCTCTGTTATAGCTCACGAAAAGCTCTCGCGTTGTTTCGTCAGTGCCGGAGTAGTTTGAGGGCAGGGACAGCGATGAGGAAATAGAGACGCCGGAGGAATCGCCGGCGGATGGCGAAGATGTGGTGCCTATTTCCACCGGGTAGCCGCTGAAATAGTCCCAGGCCGTTGTTCCTGCCGCCGTGTCCCGTTTGCCGAGGCATAGCCATGTCTTGTTCTCGTAGCCGACCACGTCATTGCCCGTGGAGGCGACGACGATTATAGTATCATCCCTTTGATAGCTTGGGGAAAAGGCAATCGCCGATACTTCTCCGCCGGTATGGCTTCCGTCAGTGGTCAGCCTCTGGTCTTGCCACGTTGGCACGAATCCTCCCACAGGAAATACCTGGACCTCTCCCGTGGTGGTGTTATCGCCCCAGGCGGCAGTGCCGATGGCGATGTCTCTCACCGATTCTCCGCCTTCGGTATATTGTCTGGATATGGCGATGGCCTGAATGGTGCCGGTAAGGCCGGGCACATTGGCGTCTTC
>CAYWUK010000037.1:0-10053 GCA_964461475.1 uncultured Dehalococcoidaceae bacterium | reverse complement strand
TTCCCAGGTAATACCCCCATCGGTTGACAGATAGACCTCGGTGCCATTATCGGTGACAACAGCCACGGTGTCCGTTGTGTCCGGGGCGATGGCGACCTTGCTGGCGGGAAGCCCGGCGCCGGCCTCATCAAGGCGAGGGGCTATATCTTCCCAGGTCTGCCCGCCGTTAGAGGACTGATAAAACGTGATATTTTCGCTGTCTATGGCATAGAAGGTTCCGCCGCGCCCGATGACAATTTCGCTGACCTCCGATGGGCTGGCGACGATGTTGCCGCGCACCCCGGGCTTGCTCACTTCCGTCCAGTTAAGAGGGCTATCATTCGCCTTGGCCGGGAAAGGCGTGGACAGGACGCACAGCATTAATATCGCCAGCAGTCCGTAAATGTGCTTTATCTTCATGTAACCCCTTAATTATAAAAGAGGAATGTTAATTTCCTGTTAAAGCAACTTCTCATTAGATTTGCGTTCACGCATATTAATAAATTCTTAACAATTTCCCCTTATAATGTGAAGGAAATTGGCTTTCCAAATTTAGCTAGCATTATAATATATGAAAGGCATGGTGAACACAATGAGGCTTTCCAGGGTTTTGCTGGTGTTGCTGCTCCTGTGCGGGGTTGGCGTTCTCTCATTAAGCTGCGCCTCTAAGTCGGCGTCTGCGCCCCAGGGACAGGTGACCACAGTAAAGCGGGGAAATTTGAGCACGGAAATTACCGCCGTTGGCAACCTGGCGTTATCTAAAAAGGTTGACCTGGCTTTTGATATACCCAGTTCATTTGCTACCGCTTCGAATCCCCTCTCCGTGGAACAGGTGCTGGTACAGGAAGCTGATTCAGTTAAAGAGGGTCAGGTGCTGGCTAAGTTGGATACGGCAGCCTGGGATGACCAGTTGACCTCATTGGGGGACAGGGTGACAACGGCGAATACAACATTGACCCAGAAGCAGCGCGCGGTGACGTCTGCCGAGCGTGCCGTGGCCACCGCCGAGCGCAATGTGACGCTGGCCGAGCGCGGTGTAACCGATGCCGAGCGTGCGGTGACGTCTGCAAGATACAGCTTCATTCAGGCACAGATTAACCTGAACAATGCCCAGATTTCCCTTGAACAGACGGAGGAGACATCTACCGACCCTCTGGAAATAGAAGCAAAGCAACTGGCGCTGGAAATAGCCAAGGGGAAGCTGGCGGATGCCCGGCAAGCCGTGGATGATGCCGAGACTACGGGGATAGCGGATGCCCAGCAGTCTGTAGAGGATGCCGAAGTGAAGCTGGGAGATGCCCTGACGGCCGTGGATGATGCCCAGACAGCGGTGAATGATGCCCAGACGGCACTGGGGCAGGCTAAAAAAGACCTGGAAGACGCGTGGAGCGCCAGCCCGGAGGTTAAAGCCCCTTTTGAGGGGTTCATCACCAATGTTAATGTTACCGGTGGACAGGAAGTGAAGAAGGGAACGGTGGCCGTGACCATTGCCGACCCCACCAAATTTGAAGCCGATATTATGGTTAGCGAGATAGATATTTTGAAAGTGAAGCTGGGGGGGGCTGCTTCGGTGCAGGTGCAGGCCCTGCCGGGCCTGACTTTCCCTGCCACAGTTACCCATATCGCGCCGACGGCTACCATTCAGTCCGGCGTGGTGAACTACGATGTAACGGTGGAACTAACGTCGCTGCAACCTGTGTCAACGCAGCGGCAACAGGCCGAGGCCGGGCAATCGGGAGGGCAGAGCGCCCCAGCGCCGACTGCCTCCACGGGAAATATCCAGCTCGCTGAGGGCATGACCATTACGGTAACCATTACCACTGCGCAGAAGCAGGATGTGCTGCTGGTTCCCAACCAGGCAATCATCAGCAGGGCCGGGGGGACCTTTGTGCAGGTGCTGAATAATGGCGTTACGGAAGAGCGCGCGGTGCAGGTTGGCATCAGCAACTGGCAGTATACCGAGATAACCAGTGGGCTCAACGAAGGTGAGCAGGTTCTTATCCCGGAAGGGTCTACCGCAACTACAACAAATACGCAACAGGGATCAAGGCCGCCGGGAGGGATATTCTTCGGGGGGACGCGGCGGTGATAGAGTTGCGGGACATAACCAAAGTATATCCCATGGGTAAGAGAGAGCTAAAGGTGCTTAAAGGCATAAACCTTAATATAGAAAAGGGAGAGCTGGTGGCGATTATGGGAGCATCCGGCTCGGGAAAAACAACGATGCTCAACCTTATTGGCTGCCTGGACAAGCCGACATCCGGTAAATACTATTTTGAGGGTAATGAAGTCAGCCACTTCGGCAGTGGCGAACTTGCACAAATCAGAGGTCAGAAGATTGGTTTTATCTTCCAGACCTTTAATTTGCTGTCGCGGCTTACCGCGGTAGCCAATGTGGAGCTTGGCATGCTCTACGCTGGCGGCGTTGACCGTAAGCGGGCCATAGAGGCTCTGGCCAAGGTAGGCCTGGCTGACAGGGTCAACCATCGCCCAATAGAGCTCTCCGGTGGAGAGCAGCAGAGGGTAGCCATCGCCCGGGCCCTGGTGAAAAACCCCACCCTGTTTCTGGCGGATGAGCCTACGGGGCAGCTGGACAGTCGCTCTGGTGCGGAAGTGATTTCCATCCTCACCTCTTTGCAGGCCGAGCATGGCATCACCCTGCTCATGGTGACCCACGATGCCGCCATCGCTCGCAACTGTCATCGCATAATTCACCTCAAGGATGGCGAGATTGTCGGGGAGGAAAGGGTATGAAAAAGTGGCTTGATCTTTTATCTACTATCTGGGTTGGGCTGGCCACTCACAAGTTGCGCAGTTTTTTGACTATGCTCGGAATCGTAATAGGCGTAGCTTCTGTTATTACCCTCATGTCCATCGGCAGGGGCGCTACGGCGGATATCCTGGCCCGCATCGGGAGCCTCGGCTCAAATCTCGTTACCATCCGCCCCGGTGGCTTCACTTTTGGGGGCGTGAGGAGTGCCGCGGGCAGCGCCGCCAGCCTCACCATGGAGGATGCTGCGGCAATTCGGCAGCAGGTGCAATACGTAGCGCAAGTAGCCCCCACCTACTCGCGTTCGCTCCAGCTCATCGTCGGCAGTAATAAT
This sequence comes from uncultured Dehalococcoidaceae bacterium, assembly GCA_964461475.1. Lineage (GTDB taxonomy): Bacteria > Chloroflexota > Dehalococcoidia > Dehalococcoidales > RBG-16-60-22 > CAYWUK01. The sequence goes on along the minus strand of CAYWUK010000037.1, from coordinate 6,970 downwards.
ACCAACGCCTCTATCAATGGCGTGCCCGCGAATTATTTTCAGATGAACAATCTTGAGATTGCCAGCGGCGCTCTCTTCTCCGATTTTGAATATCAGCAGAGTTCCAGGGTAGCCGTGATCGGCTCAAATGTGAAAGATACATTGTTTGCCAATGCTGACCCTATAGGGCAGGAAATGCGGATGGGCAGCATTGTGGTGCACGTCATCGGTGTGCTGCAAAGCAAGGGCGAGGGGTTCGGCTCTCCTGATGACTCCGTTTATGTGCCGCTGACGGCGATGCAGCAGGCGGTTGCACAGCCGCGCACCCCTCAGGGCGGGCATGTGGTATCCAACATAACGGTACAGGTAACCGATGAAAGTCGGGCGAGCTATGTTACTGATGCAATTACGAACCTGCTGCGCACGCGCCATAATCTCGCGGCCTCTGCCGATGATGATTTCAACGTTACCTCCATGGAGGAACTGGCCCAGACCATTTCGGCGGCTACGGGCACAATGACCCTCCTTCTGGGGGCTATCGCTGCCATTTCGCTTCTGGTGGGGGGCATTGGCGTGATGAATATTATGCTGGTATCTGTGCTGGAGAGGACGAGGGAGATAGGCATCCGCAAGGCACTGGGAGCCAGGGAACGAGATATTTGGATTCAATTTCTCATTGAGGCAAGCCTTTTGACGTTGTCTGGCGGCATCATCGGGATTATCGCAGGCTGGGTAGTTTCGTATGCCATTTCCCACGTGGCGCAGATGACGACTTTAGTATCGGCCGACATTATTATCCTCGCCGTTTCGGTATCGGTTGGCATCGGCCTGTTCTTCGGCTTTTATCCCGCCTGGAACGCCTCTCGCCTGAACCCTATTGAGGCACTGCGCTCCGAGTAGGGATGATATCCTTCCAAATGTAAATAGGATAGGGCGTAAGCTTTTTATCCGCCGGCGACCATATAAAGCAGGTAAAGCTCTTCTCCGTCCTCGACCGGCTTATCCAGCTCGCGGGTGATATTTTTCTCCCGGTTGACATAAATGCCGACCTGGCCGAACAATTTATTATCTTTGATTAACAGCATATCCTTGATGTCGGGGAACTGTTCAGCCAGCCGGGCAAGGCATTCCCCAACTGTGCTCCCATCTACCTCAAATTCTGCTATGTTTCTGGTGAGAGACTGCATGGACGGGGAAATGCCTATTTTTATGCTCACTTCGTATCCTTTGTTTGTTGAGGTGATTTCACCTTATTTGGTTTCTATGGGCACGCCTGTTTCCCTGTCCCATCCCCTTGCCACGTAATATTCTTCCAGCATTTGTTCGTAGTTCTTTATCTCGCATTCTTCAACGGAGGCATACTTCCCGAACTCCGGGCGCTTACGACACCTCTCGGGAAGCATATCGTCAATCTTCCTTATTCCTTCTCTGGTGTTGAACAGCCTTTGCAGGTTGCTGACCCGCTCTCCTGCCTCCAGAAGTTCCTGGCCGTTTATATCCCAGCCGGTCAGTGCCGCAGTCATTTTGGCAAGGTCTCCAAGCTCAAGCCCTTCAAATAAGTAGAACCGGCAAATGCCCAGGATATCCGCGGACATGCCGTAGTCCTGCAGTCCTTTTGCTATTTTTCCTCGTCCTCCTTCGGAAAAACGGTCCACTGTGTGTGGGTCGGGCAGGCCATAAGCTGTCATGCCGAAATCTATTTTGTTGGCATCAAAGGGCTTACCTTCTATCGGGTGCATGTGGCACATGCCCCTGTTATTCGTGCCGTACAATACGGCCTGGCTTTTTGCCGCCCGCGGATCGTGAGCAGCACCCTCCAGTCCCTTTACTTCTATGGCCAGTTTTTCCGCGCCCTTCCCAATTTGCTGTGAAGCGTGCCTGACCCCTTCACTCAGGATTCGCCCGACCCCTTCTTTGTTGGCTATCTTCTTGACCAAATTAATCATGGCTTCGGCGTTTCCCCAGGCGAGGTCTAAGCCGTCGGCGTCCTCTCTGGTGATGATGCCTTCATCATAGCAGTCCATGGCAAAGGCGATGGCCGCCCCGGTGGATATGGAGTCGATGCCGTCTTCATTGCAGAGATAGTCGGCATGTACTGCGGCATCCACGTCATCGTTCATCACGAAGAAAGTAAATGCGGCGATGCTTTCGTATTCATTGCCCTCATGCACGGGAGTTTCCCATTTCCCGGTTTTTACTCCAGCGATTCTTTTACATCTCAGGACGCATCCTTTATAGCATGGCTCGGCCCTTATCAGGTTATTTGTTTTAAAGTAGTTGTAAAGCTTTTCGCCCTTTCCCCACGAATTGGACCTCCAGTTCTTCGTTGGGATATCTCCCATGAAATCACACCCAATCATTAGCCTGGTGGTGCCCCCTTCGGACATGCCTGCTTTCCCGGTTTTGGCTAATACTTTGCGATAACACTCTTTACACGCTGCTGAGAACTCCTTTGCATTGGCAACAGGTATCTCGCTGCTGCCTTTGACCGCCACCGCGAGCAGGTTTTTTGAGCCCATCACCGCGCCCCCTCCGCACCTGCCGAAGGCGCGCTCCCCGGCCATGATATTGGCGAATCTGACCAGATTTTCGCCGGCGGGGCCGATAGCCAGGGTCTCAAACTTATCGTCTTTCAGCTCTTCCCTGATGATTTTTTGTTTTTCGGATGTTGTTTTCCCCTTAAGTTTTGCGGCAGGCCTGAGCTCCACTTTGCCGTCGTCAATTACGATGTATTTGGGCTCTTTGGATTTTCCCTCTATCACCAGAAAATCATATCCCGCTTTTTTGAATGCGCCGCCCCACTCACCCCCGCTTCTCGCTTCGGCCCATACCCCGGTAAGAGGGGATTTGAAACAAACTTCAACAGACCCGGAGCCAGGGGCACCTGTGCCCGTAAGGGGCCCTGTTACAAAGGCTAATTTATTCTCCGGCCCCAGGGGGTCTATACCTGCCGGAAGCTCATCGTATAGCAACTTTGCCCCATAGCCGACCCCACCGATGAATTTTCTTAAAATTTCGGGCACAATATCTTCGACGCTAACTTTCGCTTCGCTTAAATCTATCCTCAACAGGCGGCTATTAAAGCTCATCTTACCGACCTCCTATAAGGAATGCTCAGGTATAGTTTTATACTTGTCCGGAATAGATTGCTCCATGGTGCTGGGATGGGAGGGTGTCCCTGGCGTCTGCTTTGGTGAGGTTTGATGGCTTTCGGCATGATTCACCATCAGAGCAATTATGGTAAAGAGAGAATATCAATTGTGCGTTCTGCGGTATTGCGTCATAGATCGTATTTCGCGCTTTTTATGCCTTGCACATTATGTCGTATGAAGCCAGGTCGTGAATCAGTTTATACCTGTTGTTCGCAATCTGCTGAATCCTGTCCAGTTGTTCAGCCGTCAGGTGAGAATATTTGCCCTGCATACTGAGGTATTCGCGGACAGGCTTGGGTTTGGCGACCTCATATGTCATGCGCACCTTGCCATTTTCCGCTTCCCACAGAGGGAAGTAGTTCGTCTCAACAGCCATGCGGGAGACGTCAATCCCCTGGTCTTCAGGGACTCCCCAGCCGACATGGCAGGGGGTGAACAGGTGTATGTATGCCAGGCCATCCTTAACCTGTGACGCTTTAATAAGTTTTTGAGCGTAGTCCTCCGGGTAGGCAGCAACGGCCGTAGCCGCATAGGGGATGCCGTGAAATAGCATCAGCAGGGGCATATACTTGCTGACCTGTTCCTTGCCGTGGCGCGCCTCGCCTACAGGCGAGGTATATGTCCTGGCCCCGAAGGGGGTGGTGCTGCTCCTCTGCACACCGGTATTCATGTAGCCTTCGTTATCGTAGCAGATGTAGATGAGCTTCTCTCCCCTCTCCGCCGCCCCCGACAACGCCTGAAAGCCTATATCGGCGCTGGCGGCGTCGCCTACGAAGGCGAGGAGGTTAACGTCCCGTCCTATATGCTTGTAATACTCGTACACCCCGGTCATGCTGGAAGCCGCGTTGCCCAGAAGGCAGAAATACTCCGCTATGCTGACGTTGCCTTCGATGCCATGTCCATTCATAAAAGCGACCGCGCAGCCGGGCGTGCCAAAGGCGATGGTGTTCTTTCCCAGCACTCGCAGCGCCAGTCTGAGCGCCAGCTCCACCTGGCAGCCCCGGCAGGCGCTGGTCCCCGACACCATGACGTCCTCCTGCAGGTAGTTGATGATGGGGAGGTTCTTAACATAGGTTAGTACCTCGTACGGGCAGGCCTCAACGCACTTGGGCGCACCGTTGCACTGGTCGCATTTGAAAGATTTGAGGGCCTCGCTGTTATAGTAGATGGCGCCATAGGGGCAGGCCACCGTGCACAGTCCGCAGCCCACGCATTTGGACTCATCGATGCGCACCACGCCGTCCTCTGTGCTCTTCTCTATGGCCCCGGCCGGGCATATCTGCAAGCACCTGGGATGGCTGCACTGAACGCAGGTCAGCGCCCCATTAAAGTTTACCTGGGGGGCATGAATTGTCTTTATCCGGGATAAGCCGAGCACGCCCTCGCCCTTTTCCTTGGCGCAGGCTTCCTCGCACAGCTTGCAATCAGGAGGGCATTTATTGTATTCAATTTTCAAAGTATCGTAGATTTTTGGCATCCCTTTGACTCCTCTACCCGCGGAGCGGGGTAGCTTCCTTCTGCTCCGTATCCAGCATAAGCCAGCGGCTTATCTCCCTCGGCTGCTCAAAGAGCGCCTGCTTATGGGCAGCTACGTCCACCATATTCTCAATGAGGTATAGTATTACTCCCGGGTCTAAATCAACGTTGATGAACATGCCCCCGACCAGCCTGCCGTCGGCGTAGACCAGCCTCTTATACAACCTCTTTTTGTCATCCTTCTCGTTGAGGACTTCATAGCCGTTTTTGGGGGGCATTGCCAGCCCGGCGGAGAAAGCGGAGCTGCCGAAGAAATTAAATATATTGCTGGAAATCCAGCCCTTGTATTCTGCTTTTGCCCCGGCCATGTTGGAGCCGGCGATTCTGCCTTCCTCCACGGCGGTCCACAATATCTGGTTCATGCCCTTTTTACCGGTGAAGAAATCCGGCGCCTCGGCGACGTCGCCGGCGGCATAGATATCCTTTACGTTAGTATTCATCCTGCGGTCAACCAACACCCCATCGCCCACTTTAACATCGGTGCCGGAGAGGAAGGATATGGCGGGTTTTACCCCCAGGGCGACGACCAGTGCCTCGGCATCAAGAGTTGTGCCGTTGGAGAGGGACAGTTTTACCTGTTTTTCGTTTCCGCTGATTTCTTCTATGGTGTGTCCTTCATATATTTGGGCGCCTTTGCTGGTAAGTATGCCTTTAATTATCTCCCCCGCCTCCGCATCAAAATAACGTCGCAGGATGCGACTTCTCACCATTAACTTGACGGGGTGGCCCATTTCCAGCAGGGCAACGGCCAGCTCTATAGCCACCAGGCCGCCGCCATAGATAGCGACATCCTTCTTGGTGCGTAGCTGCTGTTTCAGGAGCCTGTAATCGCGTATGGTGTGGAAGGTGAGGAAGCCGACCTTGTCCAGCCCTTTTATGCTTGGCCTCAACGCCTCCGAACCTGAGGCGATAAGGAGAGTGTCATAGGTGTCCCGCCCTCCGTCCTTATAGGCTACCTCTTTGGTTTCAGGGGACAGGCGGATGACCTCCTTGCCTCTGAGCAAAGTAGCATTTATGCTATCGAAATAGTCGCCTTTCTTCAAAGGAAGACGGGCTTCGTCTGTCCTTCCAGAAAGGAGGTAGGGCAGTGCAGTAGGTGAGTAGGGAGGGAAATCCTCCGCCGTCACCAACTTGATTTCATCTTCAGCGTTTATCTTCCTGATTTCTTCTGCGGCGCTTAATCCGGCCGAACCGGCACCTATTATCAGGCGCTTTTTCTTTGGCATTATTCCAGCTCCAGAAAGGTAACTTCTTTGCAGGGCTTGCCCTGAGATAGCTGATGCACGCTATCGACGACCCTCTCCATGTGTTGCAGGGTTATATCGCCGCCGCTGAGGCCGCCGATGAAATCCAGCATGGGTATGCGGCCTTCCACTTCATTAAGGGCTGCTTTTGCTTCCACCAACATGTGGCCGCAGTTCCAGCCAAAATTAACGTTTCTATCTATCACGCCTATGGCTTTCCTTCCGGCGAGGGCCCTGACCACATTTTCTTTGGGGAAAGGCCGGAACATCTTGATCCTCACCAGCCCTACCTTTAATCCCTGGGCTCGCTTCTGGTCAGTGACCACCCTGGCCGTTCCCGCGCAGCTGCCCATGGTCAATAAGACTATTTCGGCGTCCTCGCAGCGGTACTCTTCAACCTGTCCGCCGTAGCTTCTTCCGAAGGTTCGCTTGAATTCCGCCTCCACCTGCTCGAATTTCTTCCTGGCTCGCTGCAGGGCAGCCAGGTGCTTGACGCGGTATTCGGTGAACATCTCAGTTGGCACGCCAGGAGAAAAGGCCATTGGCATATCGGGGTCTACCCTGGTGTCCCTCTGCCTCTTTGGCAGGAACTCGTCAACCTTTTGCTCCTCCGGGATGTCAACCGCCTCCGAGAAATAGGAGAGGTAGTAGCCGTCGTAGGATACGGTTACCGGCAGCAATATATCGGGGTCTTCGGCCAGCCTGTAGGCCATGATTATCGTGTCAAGCACCTCCTGGCAGGACTCTACCTGAAGCTGTATCCAGCCGGTTTCTTTGACCATTAGGACATCCTGCCCCGAGCCGGCAATGGTGGTTGGTGCTTCTATATCCCGGTTAGCGTTGACCATGACTATGGGGAGCCTCTGGCAGCCGGCGAACATGTAAGGCTCGTACATGTAGAACAGGCCCTGCGATGCGGTGGCAGTGAAGGTTCGGCCGCCAGCCGCGCTGGCGCCGATTGCGATGCTCATCGCCGAGTGCTCGCTTTCCGGCTCGACCATTTCAGCAGTGAGCAGCCCGTCGGCCTGAAAGCGGTAGAGCACATCCCATATCTCTGTC
>CAYWUK010000036.1:0-11056 GCA_964461475.1 uncultured Dehalococcoidaceae bacterium | reverse complement strand
AACCAAGCCTCGGTGATGTATTCCTGAAATATACCGGACGGCAGCTAAGAGATACTTAACGACGAATTCTAACTACTCTATCAAAAAGGAGATACGAATGAGTGCAGCCTTAACCTTGTGGAATAAACATATGACCAAGCTTATCTCGCACAAAGAAGAAGCCATCGGATCATTGTTTCAGCCTATACTATGGGTAGTACTGTTTGGAGCAGGCATGAAGGGCATCGCGGGTGCGGCGATGCCAGGCGGGGAAGATTCTTATATCGCCTTTATGGTACCGGGCATAATCGCGCTGACGGCGATGTCTGGAGCTATAGAAGGCGGCTTGGTGCTTGTCCAGGAACGGCTTATGGGTATTGTTAAAGAGTACTTCGTAGCACCGATTTCTCGCGTGAGTGTCCTGATGGGGAATGCCCTTAGCACCGTCACCAAGAGTCTGCTTCAGGCTGTAATTATTCTTATCATAGGTATAATATTGGGTGCTCTTGTCAGTCTGAATCCTCTGGGCTGGTTAGGTGGGCTGGTACTTATCTGCGGTTTTGGGCTCGGCTTTGCTGGAATTGGCTTGGCCGTTGCCTCCAGAGCAAGCAGCATCAATGGTTATCATATGGTTATCTTTATATTCACCCTGCCTACTTTGTTCGCGAGTAATGCTCTCTATCCGCTGGCATCTCTGCCTACGTGGATGCAGATTTTAGCACGAGCAAATCCCATGAGCTATGTCGTTGACGGTCTGCGCCAAACATTCTATCTAGATAGTGTCCATCTAGCTGATGGTGAATTATTACCACTTTGGCTTTGCTTCGTAGTAGTAGCAGCTTTTGCAATCGCTGGTATTTCGCTCGCATACATGTCATTCAGGAAGGCAACAAGCAGGTAGACTTGGCTGGAAACTGAACCACTCCCCCTCGAGACTCTAGCCTTTCTCAATGGGGACTTAGCTACTGACCACATCTCATTTTCCTAAGCCGACCAAGCGAAGGTTACTGAAAAGACTCTTTCTGAAAATAAGCAGCGACGATTACGCAAGGTTCTAGGTATCGTCCCCTTAAGTGGAGTTGAAATATTTTCCCCTAGATCTATGATTTAAGGCTGGACATGTCCTTCTTTACGGAGTTCCAAGCCTTTTATTATTCATTCAAGTTCATTGAATTAATCATTCTTGATATGGCTAATTTGCGCTGTCCTGATAACTGGAGATATAGCAGAGTGATATAATTACATCTGATGAGTTTTGTAAATGATGAGTCCATTCGTAAACTGTTGAAGCAATCGGGCATAACCGAGAACCTTCGTTTGGAACTTAAGCGGCAACTTAATCTGAATTAAAACGCCGAGAAAGCTGACGTTGCCAAGGATGTTGCCGGAGCGTGTAACGGTTGATTGGTTGTAACGACGTTGATAAGATAATAGAGTATGGGTAATGTATTAATCGCTGGTCATGTCGCACAAAATGTGCGAGTTTATTCCCGAAAACATAAGGAGCTAGGATGAAATACGATTTCGACTCTATACAGTCCAGGTACAACACAAATTCCGCTAAATGGGATGAGATTAAATCTATCTTTCGTGATGATAATATCATCTCTATGTGGATTGCAGATATGGACTTCCCCACAGCCAGACCAATTGTGGAGGCATTAAGAAATCGTGTAGCACATGAGTTATATGGTTATACCAATCCCGGGGCAAGCCTCGTTGATGCCATCATTGACCGCCTACAGCGCAAGTTCAACTGGCGGATAGAACCAGATTGGGTGGTCTTCACCCCAGGTGTTACTCCTGCCATCAGTGCTGCTATCAGGGCCGTGACCCATCCCGGAGATGAAATTATCTTGCAGGAGCCCGTATATTACCCATTCTTCACTTATGTCAAATCCAGCGGCTGCCAGGTAGCAACCAACGAATTAAAGCTCGTTGGCGGGCGCTATGAGATGGACTTCGAAGACCTGCAGAGCAAATTCCAGCGTAAAATAAGCATGCGTGATAAGCCATCCCGAGTTAAGGCTGTTATCCTCTGCAATCCCCACAATCCGATTGGGCGTGTCTGGGACCGAGAACAGTTGATGCGGCTAGGAGAAATCGTCATCAATCACGGAGCCATCGTTATCTCCGATGAAGTACACTGTGAACTTACTTATGAAGGCCATAATCACATTCCCTTTGCTTCCCTATGCAAAGAGTTCGAGCAAAACTCCATCATTTGTATGGCACCCAGCAAGACGTTCAATCTGGCTGGCCTGAATGCTTCTTCTATCATCATCCCGAATAAGAAATTGCGAGATACCTTTTACGAGGTCAGAAGGGCCATGATAGAGGGACCGAACCTCTTCGGATTGGTAGCAATGGAGGCAGCCTATCGATACGGCGATGAATGGCTGATGCAATTGCTTGATTATCTACGGGAAAATCTGGATTTCATGATGAACTATTTTGGCGAAAGAATTCCCAGAATCAATGTCATCAAACCACAGGGAACTTATCTCGTCTGGTTGGATTGTCGGGCACTGGGCCTGGACGATATGGCGCTAAGAGAATTCATGCGTAATAAAGCCAGGGTAGGCCTGGCCGATGGTTTTTTGTTCGGGACCGGTGGTTCTGGCTTTCAGAGGATGAATATTGCCTGTCCTAAGTCCATCCTTGAAGAAGCATTGTGTCGCATCGATGCCGCCGTAAAATTACTGCGGTAAAGAGGGCTTCAACTCTGGAGCCATGAGAGAGTCGGACTCCACCTGAAACAATTACTAAGTGGTTTATAGTTTACTCCTGCGATGCAATCGCATCTAATTATGAGCCAGGGGTAAATTATCAATACAGGGAAGCGCCATGCGCCCCGGCATCTACCGCCATCATCTTTGTAAGCCGGAAACCAGAGCGTCCACGGCAACAGGGCAGAACTGAGTGCCCGCGCACCTGTGCAGTTCTTCAACGGCATAATCTACGCTAAGAGCGGCCCGGTAAGAGCGGTCTGTAGTCATGGTATCAAAGGCATCGGCGACTGCCAGCAGCCGGGAGCCGAGAGGTATATCGTCGCCCTTTAATCCATCCGGATATCCATTGCCATCATATCTTTCGTGGTGGTAGAGGATGAATTCCCTTACCTTACTCAAAAAGGGAATCTCGCTCAGTATATTAGCCCCTATAATCGGATGATTGCGCATTTTGTCCCATTCTTCCGGCGTCAGGCTTCCTGGTTTGGTCAGTATACTATCAGAAATACCGATTTTCCCGATATCATGTAAAATGCCGGCGTATTCCAGTGCCATCAGGTCATCGTTCTGGCAGGGGGTCAAGGTTCCTCCCAGAAGCGCATATTGCATCACCCGCTGCGAGTGGCCGCAGGTATATGGGTCTTTGGCCTCTATGGCCGCAGCCAGGGCTTTCACAGTGCTCTTATAAGAATCCAATACATTCTGTTGCAATTTGGCATTTTCTATAGCCATAGCGGATGTAGACGCTACTGACACCAGAGTCTCCAGGTCTTGTCTGCTGAAACCCTTGCCGCCGACCTTATTAAGAACTTCAACCACCCCTATCGTTTTGCAATGAGTAAGCAGGGGTACGCAGATTATAGACTCGGTGGTGAAGCCGGTAACTTCGTCTATTCTCTTATTAAAACGGGAATCCCCACTGACATCATTGATCATTAATGGTTTGCCATTCTTGGCAACCCAACCGGCGATGCCGGTTTGAGTGTTCAATCTTATTTGTTTCAAGGTATCTTGCGCCTGACCTTCAGCCATCTCGAAAAAGAGTTCCTGGCCTTCGTCGTCAAATAGCAGCACCGAGGAAGCGCTAGCGCGTATCGCATGCTGGGTCATGCGGATAATATTGGTAATCAACTCTCCCAGCTTAGTTACAGACCCTACCTTTTTACCTACTTGAGCAAGGAGACCCAGAAGCATGTAAGTATCCTGGGCTGTCTCAATGTTATCCTGGCCGACAGTAGTCTCATTAACGACGCCAGACCCATCCATAGGTATCATATCCTTCCTTGAATATTAGCCCTTGTCCTTGCTGCCCCTGTCCTCAGGACGGCCCTTTTCTTTATCCTCGGGTTGACCTTTACCTTTATCCACATATTCGGCTTGGTCTTCGTTATTATCTTCGTACAGGCCAACATTTTCGGGCGGGACTTCATCTATATCCTCGGATTGGCCATTGCCATTATCGTTGTAAAGGGCAATGTTCCCGGACTGGCCTTTGCCATTGTCCTGAGGCTGGCCCTTGCCCCCGGACTGGCCTTTGCCATTGTCCTGTGGCTGGCCTTTATCCTCGGACTGCCCCTTGCCGTTGCCCTGAGGTTGGCCTTTGTCCTCGGACTGCCCCTTGCCTTTGTCCTCGGACTGCCCCTTGCCGTTGTCCTGAGGCTGGCCTTTGTCCTCGGACTGCCCCTTGTCGTTGTCCTGAGGCTGGCCTTTATCCTCGGACTGCCCCTTGCCGTTGTCCTGAGGCTGGCCTTTGTCCCCGGACTGGCCCTTGCCATTGTCCTGTGGCTGGCCTTTGTCCCCGGACTGCACTTTCTCCACATCCTCAGTTTGAGCCTTGCCCTTATCTTCGGACTGGCCTTTGCCAACATCCTCAGTTTGAGCCTTGCCCTTATCTTCGGGCTGGCCTTTCTCCACATCTTCTGTCTGAGCCTTACCATTGTCCTCAGGCTCTTCAGACTTCTCCTTAGCTGGCGGCTTAGTCGCGTCAGGGCTGCTCACTGTCTGTTGCGACTTGACGATTTTCTCCGGACTCTCGCCGCCGAGAGAATTTACTCCATTGACACCGCTGCCAACTATCTGGCCGCCTTCCATATTTATATTAAAGCGTATAATCCAGCCGCCATCGCCCTCGGCGCCATAGGTGCCGCTGTAGTTAAACGCCACCTTGTCAGCGGATTTCCCTTGAATATTAAAGTTAGCACTTCCTGGAGTTAAATATCTGAGAACCAGGGTGTATTCTCCGGAGCCTGGCTGCGGTATGGTAATGGTCTGCTCCCCTTCGGACGGCGAGGAAGAGCGGGAGCCGGTGATCTGGTTATAAGACAGGCCGCCGGGCAGGTAACCTGTGCTTGACCCGTCAGGACTGACCACCGAACCGACAGCCGGCGAATCAATGGTAATTACAATCTGAGTTTCGGGGTCGGGCATTGCCGCCGGTTGAGACGGGCCGGCACCTGCCTCCACGTGCGTCTGCCTGTTGGCCGGCAAGTCAACCTCCTCTCCCTGGGCCACAACGCTGACGATGCCTTCCGTGGTAGCGACCCCTGTTCCGCCAGCCTGGTCAACCTCCGTTGCGAACAGGGTTCCCCGAACTATAGCGCTGGCCGTCGGGGTATCAATGCGGTAATGAGAGCCGGGGTCTGCCATCCTCACCACGCGACTCCACGTCCTCCCCAGCCATTGCTTCATCACAATAGTTGTGGACTGTTCATTTGAATATCCCACCTGTTCAATCTGCAGGTCCGTATTTGCCTCCAGCGTAACGGTGCTGCCCTCAAAGAAAGTGAGCATAGCATGAGAATCGGGGGCAGTCTTGACGCGGTCGCCCGAGGCCAGGGTCATGCCATTGGCTCCCTGCTTCCAGGCATCTTCCCCCGCCCTCTGTACCTCGGCGCTTCCGCTCAGTATGCTGAGGGTACACTGGGAGGCCAGGGCGGGAGTCGGCGACAATAAATTGAACGCGCCGATGCTGGCTACGAGCATAACTACAACGGCAAGCGCTACCGGAATGGCGACTTTTCTAGCCCCGATGATTGACCGGCAAAGCCCCTGCCAGACCGCAGCCAGGCTGCCCAGCAGCAGCGTCTCTTGCCTGGATTTTGCCTTTACTGCCAGGGACTGCTGTCGCAGCCTTGACATTAAGCGGGCTTTAGATTCCTCTCTGAACTCAGCCGACGGCTTTACTCTGGGAAGGGCAGATACGGAAACTGCTGCACGTAGCAGCGGCGCGATTTGCTCCCGTAAGGAGGGGTATTGGTTCAAGCAATCTTCAACCTTCTCGCCCTTGCGTAGCCGTGCGATGCACTCGTCCAGAATTTCTGCCAACTTGGTTTCCATCTTCATATCACCTGCCGTTCAGGCTTTCCCTGAGCGCAGCCAGGGCTCGCATTTGCAGCACCCTTACAGCCCCCTGGCTCTTCCCCATAATTTTAGCGATTTCCTCATTATCCATATCTTCCACGAATTTGAGAATGACCACCTGCTGTTGGTTTAGGGACAGGCCAGATACCTTTTCCAGTAAGTCCTGGCGCTCCAGTTTTTCCTCAAATTTCTCTCCGGTGTCATACACTTCGATTTCATCTGCCTTTTCCAGTGGTACCATTTTTTTATCCCGGCGGTAGCCGTCAATTATGCAGTTGTGAGCGATGCGGTAAAGCCAGGATTTAAAAGTTCTTTCCTTTCCCTTGCATGAACCTATCGCCTTCCAGGCTTTGAGGAATACCTCCTCCGTAATATCTTCGGCAGTCATCTTATCCCTGACCTGGTAGAAAACATATCGGTAAATGCGGTCAAGGTAAATGCTGTAAAGTTCACCGAAGGCTTCATAGTCACCGCCGATAGCTCTATTGAGAAATATTATCGTCTTTGAGCTTTCGGGATTTTTGCTCCCATCGGCGGCTTGAGCCTTTTCACTGTCTCTAGTATTATTACGAAAGTCCTGCATACTTTGTTACACCCGTGCGCTAAAAATTCAAATCCTGTTGCTTTTGCCCTGAGCATCTGGCTGACAGCCCTGTATATTCAGGACCTCATAAGCCTGAATCGGCTCATGCTTCCCTTTCACCACCAGAGGCTGCAGTTGTTTCGCGCTTATGAGGCCCTTTACCTCGGCAAAAGTGTTCTCGCCTATCCATATCCTGCCGCCTGGCGTGGCACTGGCCAGCCTGAAAGCGGTATTCACCGTATCACCGATTACGGAATATTCCAGGCGATCCTTGGAGCCGAAATTGCCGGCTATGGCTTTACCCGTGTTGATGCCAATGCCGAACTCCATCCTCGGCAGGTTAGCTCCTTTACGCTGTAATTCCAATATGGCCTGCTGAGCGCTGGACGCCGCCCTGATGGCTAACAACGCGTGGTCGGCGGATTCCACCGGCGCATTCCATATGGCCATCACGCTATCGCCGCCGAATTTATTTATCATGCCATCGTGCTTGATTACGGCGTCTATGATGATGGACAAATGGCTATTTAGCGCGTCCACCAGCGCTTTCGGCGGTATCTCCTCAACGATGTGAGTGAAGCCGCGAATGTCCGCGAAGGCCACCGTAACTTCACTCTCTTCACCACCCAACCTTAACCCCCCTTCTGAGAGCGCAGCCAGTATTTTATCCACCACAGAAGGGGAAATATAGCGGCCGAAGGTTCTGGTTATTTCTCCTTTCTCAGCCCGCTCCGAGGTGACATTGTAGAGATTGAATGCCACAAAGGTGCCTGCGATGGTCAGCGGCGGGTACAGCATATTTAGCACAAGGCCATTATCAAAGAAGGAGAAGGCCGTAAGAAAGTATATAAAGCAGATGAAAGCAGTTAACAAAGCAGCCCATAGTATGCGAAAGCGCAACACCACCAGCCCGCATATAAGCGCCAGCGCCAGTATAGAAGCGATGGTAAGCGCGGGGTGAGCGGCGCGCAGGAAATTTCCGGTCAAGATGGTATGCATGGCAGCGGCATGTATCTCCACGCCATACATCATCTCGCCTGTCGGCGTCCAGAAGGTGTCACCCAGGCCGGCAGCCATAACGCCTACAATAACGATTTTTTCTTTGAACAGGGCGGGGTCGGCCTTGCCATCCATAACATCAACAAAGGACGCGGTCGGAAAATCTGCCAGGCTTCCCCCAGTTGTGCGCGTTTTGCCTGTATAATTAATCAGCATTTCGTTAGCGCCATAAACGGGAATATCGCGCCCGGCGAACGACAATTTATTGTCCTCAACGGGAGATTCAACGATTTCAGGGCGCCGTAGGTATTCGGCAACGGCAGCCAGCGCCAGCGACGGCTGATAACTGCCACCATGTTCAAGCACTACCGATAGCCCTCTCACCACGCCATCGGCATCAGGGGCAATGTTAGCATACCCCTGAGCAACGGCTCCTTTGCCAAAGAGTTCCAGCGGCCCTATAAGGCCGTCGCTTTTCGGCGCAGGTCGTATCACAGTTGAGTTTGCAGCTTCCGGCGTGTATACAAAAGGCAGGATAACATCGCCGGCGTCTTTTATAGATGTTGCCAGTTCTTTATCCCCCGAAGAAGGCTCAGCGAAAAGGATATCAAAGACGATGGCCCTCGCCCCGGCCTGCACAAGGGCATTTATCAGCTCGGCATGGTAAGAGCGGTCCCAGCCTGAAAGCTGCCCCAGCTGCTGCAAGCTTTTATCGTCGATGCCTACAATCACAATCTTCTCCTCGGGTTTCGGCGACTGGTGCAGGCCGGCTGCCTGAAAAAGGAAATCAATGCTTTGCCGCTGTATGCTGTAAAACAGGTTGAAAAAGAAGGCCAGAGAACAGGCAACTGCAATGGCAATAGCTATTATCAAAGCCGTGAAGAATCGCCTTCTTCTTAATTTCACTGCAACACCTTTCAACCACCTTATAATAAATGGAAATTTGCCATGGCCGGATTTATAGGTCAAAGTTGAACTTGTTTAATCTTTACAACTGAGGGGCATTGGGCCTGACGCGGTGTGCTTCTTCCTCAAATTCCTTTAGTTCCTCTTCGGTGAAAAGCCTCCATCCCCTTCGGTCAAGGTTCATCGCATCGGGAAACAAACCGCTTTTCAGCCAGCGGAAAAAGGTGCTTCTGCTTATGCCGACTATCCGACAGATTTCTGCTGTGCGGTAGTAATTTTTGCCATTAATCGCTACTGGCATTTCATAACTCCTTTTGACACTAATTGAATATAGTCAATTGTACTCCCTGCTCTCCAGTATTGGAATTACACAAAGGTCATGTTTGCACCGTACATTAGTACTGGGTCGGCTAAGCTCGGCCCGGTAGCCTATAAACGGCTGGCCGAGGCCCACGGCAGGTTGACGAAGATAGATTCGGAATTAGATAAAGGTTCAACTTTTACCTTCGCCCTCTAGATTCGAAGGACAAAGGCGCAGTCTGCT
Organism: uncultured Dehalococcoidaceae bacterium; assembly: GCA_964461475.1. Classification (GTDB taxonomy): domain Bacteria; phylum Chloroflexota; class Dehalococcoidia; order Dehalococcoidales; family RBG-16-60-22; genus CAYWUK01. The sequence goes on along the minus strand of CAYWUK010000036.1, from coordinate 1,953 downwards.
TGAGCTGGCGTCTTACTGGCTTATTAAAGTCCTCGCTCATCTGGTTAGGAATCATCGGGAGAATGTAGATAACCGCTCGACGTCCCCTCTTGTTCTTCAAATAAGAAATACAAAGAGCACACAATATCTTCCTCCCATCTCCACGGTTTATTCACATCCGTTTGTTATGCTGATAAGTGAAAGGAGGTGCCAGTCATAGAAACTTACTTACGATTTCAAAGCTCGAACGAACAAAATAAAGAAGTAAAAATAAGGAGAATGGAAATGAAGAAAAAAATTAAAATGTTAGGACTGGTTATCGTGACAGTTGTTCTTTTGATAGTTGGGGCAGCCGCGCCGGTGCTGGCCCACCCTGGCGACAGCGACAATGACGATTACGGCGGCGCGTACATTGACGGCCCAACCCTGACCAGGGTAGCCGAGGCCCTGGGTTTGACGCCTGAAGAGCTGAATACAGACCTGCAAGCCGGTGAAACGCTGGCGGAGATAGCCCAGGAGCAGAATGTGCCGGAAGATACCGTGATAGCAGCTATCGTCGCTCCCTATGCCGAACAGCTTAAACTCCAGGTGCGGTATGGCTATCTCACTGAGGACCAGGCCGATACACTTCTCGAAACTGCCCGTGAACATGCCAGCTCCCTGCTGGAGGAGAACCTGTCCGGTACAGGAAGAAATGCCGATTGGTGGGAAGAGATGGAGGACTACTGCGACAACATGATGGGTGACTACGATGGGTCTACAGGTTACGGCGGTATGATGGGAGGTGGCATGATGGGTAACTACGGCGGTGGCTACGGCATGATGGGGCCGGGTATGATGGGGGGCTGGTACGGCCAGGGATACGGCTCCGGCGGCATGATGGGGACTGGCTACGGTTACAATGACGGCACTACGGGCTGGAACGCCACCACCCCCGATACTACCCGTAGCGCGTCCAGTGGCTGGACCGGCGTCTTCAGCCGATTCTGGAACGGCCTTACCGGCTGGGGCGGAGGCTCCGGCGGTGGCGGTATGATGGGCGGCGGTTTTGGCGGCGGCAGTGGTTTTGGTGGTGGCATGATGGGCGGCTGGTAACGCCAGAAAAGCAGCCACTTTAAACTTCCAGGCGGCGAAAGCTCTTCGCCGCCTGGCTTTTTGCAGAAACTGTAATACTCTTGTATCCTTATAATCATAAGGCCGAAGAAATGTCCAAAGGTAAAATACTAGTAGTAGATGATGAACCAATGATAGTGAGCACGGTACGCGCCTATCTTGAGCGCGAGGGATACCAGGTGCTTGAAGCCAATGACGGCCGGCAGGCACTGGAAATCTTCCGGCAGGAGCAGCCAGACCTGATTGTCCTTGACCTCATGCTCCCCGAGGTTGACGGGCTGGAGGTATGCCGCCAGATACGCCGCTCCTCCGATGTCCCCATCATAATGCTCACTGCCCGCCAGGAGGACGCCGACAAACTGGTCGGGCTTGAGCTTGGTGCTGATGACTACGTTACCAAGCCCTTCAGCCCCAGAGAGCTCGTTGCCAGGGTAAAGGTCGTGTTGCGCCGCGTCCGTCCGGCACTCACCCCAACGACCCCATCGCGCCTTGTTCTGGGTGGCCTGGTGCTTGATGAGGAGCGGTTCGAGGCCACCTGTAATGGCCAGCTTCTTTCGCTTACCGTCACCGAGTTCCGTCTTCTCGCAGCCCTGGCCAGAAATCCGGGCCGAGTCCTGTCGCGAGCGCAGTTGCTCGACAGCCTGGGCGAAAGCTACGAGGGATATGAACGCACTATTGACACCCATATCAAAAACCTTCGGCGCAAACTGGCCGCAGTCAGCACCTGTGAAGGCTGCAACATCACCACCATTCATGGCGTCGGTTACAAGCTTCAGGAGCTACACCATGACTAATATCAAGGCGTTTAACCGACTCTCGGTAAGGCTTACCGCTGCCTTCCTACTGGCCGCTACCATAGGC
>CAYWUK010000035.1:285-11150 GCA_964461475.1 uncultured Dehalococcoidaceae bacterium | reverse complement strand
GACAATTATCCACATGGCTGTTGCAGATATATTCTCAAAAAACAATAGGCCTAAGCCCATTGCGGCGGCGGTGCCGGCCATAGCGTATCTCTTGTCAAACCTGTCGGCAAGCCAGCCAAAGCCGAGCCGCCCCCCGATGCTGAACAGCAGGATGGCGCTGGCCGCCAGTCCGGCGGTTGTTCTGGCGATGCTGACGCTGCTCAGGTAAGGCATGACATGGGTGATTACGGCGTTGTGCACCAGCATCTGGCAGGTGAGCACCAGGCATATAAGCCAGAAAGCCCGACTCTTCAGGGCTTGTTTGACCTCTATATCCACTTCAGGGAGGTTTAATGTGGCCGGACTGTTTTGCGCTTCGGGCACGGCGGCTGGCTCGCCGTCCGGGAGATAGCCGTAACGCTCCGGTTTGTTCCTGATTACCAGCGACAGCGGCATGACGGTCGCTATTACCCCAAGCCCCAGTATGGTTGCCGTCGGTCGCCATCCGTATAAGTCGATTAGCTTTACTATTAAAGGAATCATCAGGCCGCCAAAGCCGAAGCCGCAAAGCATGATGCCGGTGGCTATGCCAATCTTTTTGCGAAACCAGTGGGCTACCGCCGTCAGCAATACCGTATTGGCGCAGGCGCTGATGCCCGTCCCGATTAGGATAAAGGCTTCGTAAAACATGAGGAGCGAGGAAACGCGGCTCAGAAGAATGAACCCCGAGCCGATGAGAATTGCTCCCGCCAGGACTATCCGCCTTGGCCCCCAGCGGTCAACGACCAGTCCCACAAGAGGGGCGAAGATGCCCAACTCAAGTCCGCGAAGGGAAGCAGCCAGCGAAATTTCCGTATAGCTCCAGCCGAAGTCACCGGCAATCGGTTCAAAGAAGGCGGTAAAACCATAATGGACAATGCCGCCTGTGATTAGTGCGATGAAGAAACAGGCGGCAACAATCCACCAGCCATAAAACACCCTGGGCAGCTTAAATTGAATCATTATACGCTTCCCTTATATTGTAAGAGGTTAGCATCCTCTGCAAGAAGCTGCCACACAGGGAAAAGCCTTAAATCGCATCCCCGAAGCTAGCAACTGGCACTTCCAAGGCACGTGATGATATGAAATGCCACAATTTCACCCAAATTTACTCCCATTACATAAGATTGTCAATTGGCGCTAGCACCAGCATGCTATGTCAGGCCGCTGCCCAAAGCCAATGCTACGGCGAAAGCATGGTGGAAACGAGGATTTATATGCTTCGCATCATAATCTTTTTAATCCAGAGGCTGCCTAGAGATGCGCATAAAGGTGACAGGCTACCCAGTGTGCCGGCCGTATCTCCTGAAGCTCCGGCGCTTCCTGCGAGCATATTGCCATCTTTTCGGGGCAACGGGTGTGGAAGCGGCAGCCCGGTGGCGGGGCAATTGGCGACGGCACCTCGCCTGTTAGCGGCCTTCCTCGGGGCATCCGTCGGTCGGGCAGATTAAGAGACGATAATAGCGCCCGCGTATAGGGGTGGAGGGGGCAGGCAAATAGTTCCGCCCTCTCGGCAAGCTCTACAATCTGGCCCAGGTACATCACCGCCACCCGGTCGGAAACCTGCCAGATGACGGACAGGTCATGGGCGATGAAGAGGTAGGTCAGCCCGAGTTCCTGCTGCAAGTCCAGGAGCAGGTTGAGGATTTGTGCCTGAACGGAAACATCCAGAGCGCTTACCGGCTCGTCGGCTATAATGAGGCAGGGGTTCACCGCCAGGGCGCGGGCAATGCCAATGCGCTGCTTTTGCCCGCCGCTCAGTTCATGGGGATACCTGATGGCGTGTCCGGCCTCCATCCCCACGCGCCGCAATAGCTCACCAGTCCGTCCCGACCTATCTTTTTCATCCTCAACGCCCTGCATCAGCAACGCTTCGCCGATGGAGTCGCCAACGGTCATCCGCGGGTCAAGGGATGACTGCGGGTCTTGAAATATCATCTGCGCTTCTTTGCGCAGTATCTTTAATTGCCTTTTATCCCATGCGGTGATGTCGGTGCCATGATAAATGATTTCCCCGGCCGTCGGTTTTTCCAGCAGGAGCAGGGCCCTGCCCAGGCTGGACTTGCCGCAGCCTGATTCGCCGACCAGGCCCATGGTTTCTCCTTGCGCGAGGTAGAAGGAGACGCCATCCACGGCGCGGACATCGGCAACATGGCGGGAGAGCAGCCCGCGCGTCACGGGATAATACTTCTTCAGGTTTTTTACTTCAAGCAGCCTTTTCGACATGCAAGGTATCCTTCTTGGCCGCCTCCGGATATAAATGACAGGCGACCACGTGCTCCCCGGAGATGGCCACCTCGGGGGGAACCTCTTTGTTGCAAATGGGCAGACGACAACCACAGCGCGGATGGAAAGCACAGCCGGGGGGAGGCTCAATCAGGTTGGGAATTGTCCCCGGAATGGGCGTTAGCCTGCTTCTCAGCCCGGTTATTTTCGGCAGGCAGTTAAGCAGCCCCAGCGTGTAGGGGTGGCTGGGGTGGTCAAAGATATCGTCCCTGTTGCCGGACTCCACTATCCTGCCGGCATACATGACGGCCACGCGGTCGGCGATGCCGGCCACAGTGCCGAAGTCATGGGTGATGAACAGCAGGGACAGCTCCCGGTTTTGCTTGAGCCCTACTAATATGTCAAGAATCTGGGCCTTGATGGTGGTGTCCAGGGCAGCCGTCGGCTCATCGGCGATGATGGCTTCCGGCTGGCAGGAGAGCGCCATGGCAATCATCACCCGCTGCCTCATGCCTCCCGAGAGCTGGTGCGGATAGTCCCGCCATCTTTCCTCCGCCTGGGGAATGCCTACCTGCGCCATGAGCTGCTGGCTCCTCTCCAGCGCCGACCCCTTTTTCAACTTGAGGTGGAGCCGGAGCGGCTCCGCAATCTGCTCGCCCACCGGGAAGACGGGGTTGAGGGAGGACTGGGGGTCCTGAAATATCATGGCGATGCGGTTGCCGCGAATCCGGCGCAGCTCCGCGTCGGAGACAAGCCGCAGGTCTTCCCCATGATACAGAACTTCCCCGGCCATTATCCTGCCCGGAGGGCTGTCCACCAGGCGCAAGATAGACAGCGCCGTCGTCGTCTTGCCGCACCCGGATTCTCCCACTAGGCAAAGGCATTCCCCTTTATTGAGAGAAAAGCCGACATCATCAACCGCCTTCACCACACCCAGCCGGGTGAAGAAGTGAGTCTTCAAGTGTCTTACTTCTAGTATCGCATCCATATCAGCGCCTAAAGCTGGCTCCGCGGGTCAAAGGCGTCGCGGAGGCCATCTCCGAGGAAGTTGAAGGCCAGAACCGTCAGGAAAAGCATTATTCCCGGCTCCACCGCCACCCACCAGGTTGTGTCCAGGCTGGCCTGGCCCGCCTGTAAAATCACGCCCCAGCTCGTCACGGTAGGGTCGCCCAGCCCGATAAAGCTCAGCGCTGCCTCGGCCAGAATGACCCCGGGTATGGAGAGCGTGGTAATGACTATCACCGGGCTGAGGACATTGGGGATGAGGTGACGGAAGACGATGCGCCCATCGCTGACGCCGAGCGACTTGGCGGCCATGATAAATTCGCGGGTGCGCAGGGAAAGGGCATCGCTGCGCACCAGCCGCGCCGTGCCTGTCCAGCCGGTAAGGCCGATGGCCAGTATGATGAACGCCAGGGAGGGGCCGAAGATAAATATAATGAAGACCAGCAGCAGGAAGAAGGGGAAGGTCATCATGACATCGGTAAATCTCATAAGGGCATTGTCCACCCAGCCCCCGGAGTAAGCGGATACCACGCCCAATATGGTGCCGATGACTATGGCGATGAGAGTTGCCAGCAGACCTACCTGTAGAGAGACCCGCGCCCCGGAGATAAGCATGGCGAGCATATCCCTGCCCTTGTCATCGGTGCCCAGCGGGTGCTGCCAGGTGCTGGAAATTTCCGTAGTAGTGAACTTGCCCGTGGCGACATCATATACCGACTGCTGAGCGGAGAGTCCCAGCGGTGGAATGTTTTTCTCTTTAAAGTTCACCGCAGTAGGGTCGGCGGTGAGAAATGGCCCGACAATCGCCACGCTCACAAGGAATATAATAAAGGCCAATCCGGCCAGCGCCAGCCGGTGCTTTTTCACCCTCTCCCAGTAGTACCGCGTCAAGCGACGATGAACATAGAGCGGGTATATGCCGTAGAACACGAGCAGCAAGGCGAAAAACAGGTACAGATACTGGAGCGGCTCAAGGACTTGCTCCCCGTGCAAAACGCCCAGCAGGAAGGCCCCGAGCAGCCCCAGCAAAAGCGCCAGAAATATCATATGGCGCAGCCTGCCTAGCCTGCGGCTAATCTTCACCTTCACATCCTCTTTCAATCATAGCGAATCCTGGGGTCGAGCCAGGTATAGACGATATCCGTCGCCAGGTTGGTCAGGAGCACCACCAGCGAGCCAATCAGGGTTATGGTTATGACCACCGGGTAATCGTTAGCGAAGATAGCATTAAAGGAAATCCTGCCCAGGCCGGGAATGCCGAAGATAATCTCGGTGAGGTAGGCTCCGCCAAAGACCACTCCGCTCAAATCAAACATGATGATGGTGATAATAGGTAAAATGGCGTTGCGCAGGACATGTTTGCCGATTACCTGCCTCTCCGGCAGTCCCTTGGCGCGGGCCGTCTTCACGAAGTCCATGCGCAGGTTGTCCAGCACGGCGGAGCGGGTATAGCGGGTATAGCCGGCCATCATGCCAGTGCCCAGGGTGATGACCGGCAGCACCAGCGCCTTTAAATTCGCCAGGGAAAAGATGGGCAGGCTGGTGTCGTAGAAGCTCTTGAACCAGCCCAGCTGCACGGAAAAGAGCAGAATCAGCATGATGCCCAGCCAGAAGTTAGGCACGGAAATGCCAATAAAGGAAAAAAGGGTAGCCAGATAGTCCAGCTTGGTGTATTGCCTGACGGCGGAATAGAGGCCAATCAGGATGCCCAGTATGGCGGAGAAGGCCAGGCTGAGCAGGATGAGTTGGAAGGAATAAATCCAGTGTCGCTCTATGAGGGCCATCACCGGCAGGGAGGTGCTGAAAGACCAGCCCCAGTCGCCCCGAAACAGGTTCAGGACATAGCTGCCATACTGCTGCCATATCGGCTTATCCAGGCCATAGCGTGCCTCTATGGCTGCAATCACCTGGGCCGGGTTCTGGGTGCGGGCCGACATGTTGGCCAGATACCTGTCCGCCGGGGAGGTGGGCCCGAGCCGCAGCAGGATGAATGTGATGGTCACCACGCCCAAGGTGATGAGCACCGCATAGATTAGCCGTCGCAGGATATACCCCTGTAGTCCACCCCGCTGCAAAGATACACTCCATTAAAAAGAGACTAAAAAGAGACTAAGGCTGGGCGAAATACCACTTATGGTAGTTCCAGCCTAACCTCATGCCCGGGTCAATGCCAGCGACGTTCGCCTGGAAGCCGCTGTTGCCCCGGGGGAAGTCAAGGAAGATTACCGGCTGGTCGTCAGCGATAAGCCGGCTTATCTCGCCGTAGATTTCCTTGCGCACTTTCAGGTCTATCGCTTCCTTCGTCCTGACCATGGTGAAGAGCTCATCCACCTTGGGGTCGGAATAACCCCAGTAATTCAGGCCGCCATCCGAGGTGAAAAACACCCGGGAGCCGGAGGGGGCAATGGGATGGGTGTTGAAGGCCATGATAATAATATCCCAGGGCTGTTCGCTCACAGCATCGGGCCCGTTGTTGTATCCCTGCTCCTGCTCCGTGCCCGGGGCCTTGTTCATGACATACTGCCGCAGAAGGGTCGCCCATGGAACCAGCTTGATGTCCACCTCAATGCCGATTTCTGCCAGGTCCTGCTTGACCAGAAAGGCCAGGTTTTCCGAGATGCTGCTGCCGGGGGTGGTCGCCAGGGTGAGCTTCACCGGGTTGCCGTCTTTGTCCCGGAGCACCGGCTTTCCGTCCGCCGTATTTACCGCGTAGCCGGCTTCGGCCAGCATCTGCCTGGCTTTTTCTTTATCATACAGGCTGCCAAAGCCAAACTGCGGCACGCCCTCATCGGTGTACCAGGGGGAAGGCTTGGGGATGAAGCTGAAGGCCGGGTCGGCGAAGCCCAGGCGGATGGAGTCAATCACCTCCTGTTTGCTTACGGACATGGCGAGCGCCTGCCGCACCTCTTTGTTACGCAGCCCCTCCCAGCCATTCTGGCGCTGGTTAAGCACGATGATGTCGTAGCCACTGGTAGGCTCGGTGTAGACTTTGATATTAGGCATGCTCTTGAACCTGGCGACATCTGCCGGCTCAATGCCAGCGTGGGTGATGTCCCCGGCCTCCAGGGCCGCCTGCATGGCAGCGGACGTGCCAAAGAGCTTAATCTCATACTGCTCGAAGAAGGGGGAGCCTGCATCCGGGCCGGACTGGCCCAGATAGAAGCCGGGGTTGCGCGCCACGACGAATTTATCATCGCGCACCCATTCCTGGTAGCGGTACGGGCCGAGGTTGCCCGTGTAGCTCAGGTTGTTGAACTCCGGGGCCTGGGTAAAGGCCTTGATCTCCCCCTCGTACTTTGCGGCGATATGCTTGGGGTATGGCATCAGCGAATAGATGGAGTTATCGGCAAACTCCGGGTCAACCGTCTTTCGCTTGATGGTAAAAGTGGTCTCGTTGACCACGCTGGGCTCTACGAATACCGTCTGTCCGTCCACCGTCTCCTGCCAGTCGCTCTTATACGGGTAGTTCAGCCAGTCGGAGAACATCAGGTTCTTCAGGGTATAGACATAGTCCTCGGCAGTGACCTTCTCGCCGTCGCTCCATTTCAGGTCATCCCGGATGGCAATGGTATAAGTCAGGCCATCGGCGGAGATTTCCACCGGCTTTGCCAGGCAGCGCAGGACTACATTCCAGTTATTGTCATAGGTGGCGAGGCTGTCCAGGGTATGCCCTACGTAAGAAAATGAAGAGGCATCGGCCGCCAGAATCCAGTTCAGAGTTTCCGCATCGCCGCCGGTCTCACCCTCAATGAAGGTGCCGCTGACCTGTGGCGGCGCGGTTGCCCCCGTGGATGGCGCAGGGGTTGAAGGCGGCGCAGCTGAGGCGCAGCCAGCTATAAGAGGCAAAAACAGCACGAGAAAAAGCGCGGATAATTTCATAGTTCCAAGCCCTCCCCATCGACCGCCATAAGGTGCGGTCATCTCTTGTCGAAGGCATCCCACGGTGCGTTCCTTAATTTATATTATGATTTATGCCTGAAAGGATTGCAAGCGAAGGCCTTGAGAAGAAAGCGGTTTCCACTTTCTGGCTTTATGGGTGTTGGTAATCCTGGTTGAAACGTGAAGTCTAGTAGTTGGTTATAAGTTGCCTAAGCCGGCAATCTATAGCCTTCTTTGCGGGCCTGCCCGTCCATCTCCACGGTAAGCACGCGCTCCAGGGGCATAAAGACCTCAGCATCGGACTTGCGCAAATCTATAGTCTTCAGGTAGCATTTGCACTTCTCGCACACATGGAGGCGATACATCTCCTTCTCATCCGTGAAGAAGGCCAGCGCACTCTGGTCCTGTGTCCCACAGTAAGGGCACTGGAGGCGCTGGAAAAGCCATTCGGCATCGCATCGGGAGCAAACAAGCCACCTTGCGCCACGTTCCGCGTCAAGGAAAGCCATGTCAGGGCTGCCCCCGCATACCGGACAATACCCCCGGCGCCACTGCTCCTGCTCAAAAGAAGCGATGAGAGTTTTGGCATAAGCGGTAAGCAGGGGCTTGAGTGTGAATTGAATTATCGTCCGCAGCAGCGTTTCGCTGATGCCGTTCAGCATCGCTGGGGGCAGCTTTTCCCCGTTGAACCAGGCCTTAATTGCCTCCCGCGTGAGGAGTTGCCCCGAAGCCGGTTTTCTTAGCTTCTCAGTAATTTCGGCGAAAAGGCCGGGGTAGCTTGAAAATGCATCTACGACCTTAACAAATACATCCTGCAACAACGAAAGGTCGATTTCGAGGTCGCTAAAGCTCAGCAGTGGCAACCCTTGCTGTAATCGTTCGCGGATAGACTCGTCGGACACCCCGGCTTTTATGTGGATTTGCTTCTTGGCCGCGATTTGAATAAGCAGGAGCTTGCGGTAGAACTGCAGGAGGGGGGGAAGGCCCCCCTCCCCCTTTTCCAGCTTCTCCAATCTCTGGAGGATTCTGCTATCGGTATCAGTCGTCACTGCGCCTTCTCGACCTTGCCCCTGGTGATTTCTTCATACCACTTCCCGTGGTGTGCTTTGGCATAATCGGCGGAAATCTTGCCGCTGGCCATGGCGCCCCAGGCTTCGGTCATGAGCGGGTGTAACACGCCCAGGTAGATGTGGAGCAGGAACATGGCGCCGGTGACGATGAAGGAAATATCGTGGATGAAGACCATCCATTGCAGAACGGCGGATGGTGCAGCCGTCTTGGCAAACCACATGACGGCTCCGGTGAGGACAAAGATTACCCCGAAGACTATCACCATAAACCACCACATTTTCTGGCCGGTATTCATTGAGCCCTGCGGCGGCATCTGTTTTTCGTCCCCCAGGAAGTAGTAGCGAGGCGCGGCCTGCAGCCAGCCAATATCCTCCTTACCCCAGTCAAAGGCTTGTTTCAGGCCTCTCGCCACTGCCTTCGGGTCCAGTATGATATAGATGAGGGGCGCAACGACGAAAATGGCGGCCCCGATGCGATGGATAAGGCGGGTCCAGCCATCCTGGGCCAGGAAGCCCAGCCCCGGGATAAAGAGCACAAGCCCGGTGAGGAACAGGAGAACGAAGGCACCAGAGTGTATCCAGTGCAGTACCCTTATTTGTTTCCTATATTTTTCCACTTCTTGGTGTGTCATTTCTCCTCCTTATTGGCGTTGGCTCTGGCCACCAGGTAGTTCATCCCCAGACCGACGACGGTTAGACCGCCCACAGCCCAGCCAAGCGGTTGGATGACGTCCTTCCAGGCAATGGTTGCATCCGAAACTTTGGGCGCCACAGGCAGGCCGTAGACTGCCGGGGAGTCATCAAGGACATACATGACGTGTAAGCCACCAAGCTCGTTCTCGCCGTACAGATTGGCGTTGCTCCATCCCTGGGACTGAAGCGCCTGGACGCGTTGTTTGCCCGTTGCCAGCATGTCAGAGCGGTTGCCGTACTGCAGGGCTTTAGGCGGGCAGGTCTTGACACAGGCCGGCTCCCAGCCTTCGGCAATGCGGTCAAGGCCCTGGCTGGTGCAGAAGGTGCACTTGTCCATCTTGGCGATGCCGGTGAGGATGTTACGCGTGGAGCGCGGCACGTTGAAGGGACAGGCGTCAGCGCAATAGCCACAGCCCGTGCACGTGTCCTTATTATAGGCGACAAAACCGAATTCGTGGTGGTAGAGGGAGCCGTTAGGGCAGACCTTTACGCAGGCGGCGTCGGTGCAGTGCATGCAGGCCTGCCGGGTAAATAGCCAGCGTACTTTGCCACCGGCTTCTACCTCGGTGAACCTCATCTTTAGCCACGTCTGGGGGGAGAGGTCAGGCGGGTTCTCGTAGCTGCCCCGGTTGGCAGACTTAACCCCATTCTCAACTGTGGGTATGGTTTCATCATTCCCGTTCCATTGCTTGCAGGCTACCTGGCAACCGCGGCAGGCGGTACATTTTGTCGCATCGAATAAAATCACTTTATCTGCCATTATTACCTCCTACTCTCTCCATTTAGGCCTTCCTGCTGACGTTAACCAGAAAGGCTTTGAACTCCGGTATCATCGTGTTGGCGTCGCCCACATGGGGCGTAAGCTCATTGGCGCTGGCCCCTGTGGAGAGGCCGATGTAGCCCCAGTGCCAGGGCATGCCAACCTGATGCACCTTGCGCCCGTTCATCTGGAACGGCTTGAAGCGTTTGGTAACCACAGCCACAAGCTCTACCCTGCCCCGTGCTGATTCCACGATGACATGTTCACCGTTGGCGATGCCCTTCTCCTGGGCCAGTTCTTCGCTCATCTCCAGGAATGGTTCGGGCTGCGCCTCAATGAGCCATGGCATGTTGCGGGTCATCTGACCGCCCTGCCAGTGCTCGCAGACACGGTAAGTGGAGCAGACGATGGGGTACTTGTCCGGGGTTCCCTGCTCTTCCGGGCGCCAGATTTTTATTGCCGGGTTATTCTGCTGCCCGGAGATAACGTTAGCCACGGGCGATTCCCACGGCTCGTAATGCTCGGGCAGCGGGCCCTCAGCCATGCCAGGGCCGAATAGGCGGGCATGACCTTCTGCCTTCATGATGAAAGGCCACTTCGTGCCCTTTGGGTCAACGGCTATCGGCGGCCAGCCGCCATCGGGCACATCGCCGTCCCAGCCTCCCTTTTCACCTTTGCTCGGGTTCCACTTGATAACCGGCTGTTCCGCATCCCAGGGGTTGCCATTCAGGTCTACGGAGGCGCGGTTGTATATGATCCTGCGGTTAACCGGCCAGCACCAGGCGAACTTCAGGTAAAGGCCGATGTTGAATGGGCCATCATCCAGGTTGCGGCGGGTGGCGCGGTTGCCGGGCACGGGGGCATCAGGCTCTTTGTCCGGCTCCACGTAGCTATTGCAGTACAGCCAGTTGCCTGAAGATGTAGTTCCATCGTCCTTGAGGAGGGCAAAGCTGTCCAGGAGCTTGCCCGTGGTCAGGTCATAGCCGTTGATTTCCTTGGCGACGGCGTGGACATCTGGATGGTCGTCGCCGAATTTCCAGGTCAGATTGCGGATGATATCGGCGCCGGGGCCGCCATCGGCGGCGTAGAGCGCCTTTAGCTTTTTGGTTATGTGGTCAATCATCCAGAGGTCATCCATAGCCTCGCCGGGGCCATCGGCCCCTTTATAGCGCCACTGCATCCAGCGGCCGCTGTTGGTGACGCTGCCCTCCTTC
>CAYWUK010000035.1:0-275 GCA_964461475.1 uncultured Dehalococcoidaceae bacterium | reverse complement strand
GCCCCCGGGCGCTTCCAGAAGTTGGCGGTCTCCGTCTGCCACATATCGGCTACCACGAGCCAGTCCAGCTTCTCCATGGCCCGCCGCTCCAGGTTGGCATCCGGGCCGCCGACTGCCGGGTTCTGTCCCCAGCACATCAGCCCCTTGATGACGCCAGCATCCATGGCTTCAAACAGGGCGATGTGCGAGTAGTTTTGCCCCGCCTGAATCTTGGGCAGGTTATGGAAGGCGAAATCGTTATCCTTGGTGGCGGCTTCGCCGTACCAGGCCTTGAG
>CAYWUK010000034.1:6670-11362 GCA_964461475.1 uncultured Dehalococcoidaceae bacterium | reverse complement strand
CTCGCAGCCCGACGAACACGGTCGCGATTTTCACCAGCACCATGAAGGCCAGCAAAATTAGAGAGGCACGCGCTAGCTTTGCCAGGTTGGCATCGGTTATCGGGTCGTTTTGGTGAGCAACGGGTTTGGCGTTAAAATGTCTTTTGTAAAATAGCCGGAGCAGGAGATAAGCCAGGAATAGATTTGCGATGGTTGGTATCAGCAGGAGCTTGAAGAAAGTGACGAAGGGATTCTCTATGTTCCCGTGTATGGCGATGAGGAGGTTCTGCGGGTTGCCTATGGGGCTCATGGCGCTGCCTATGGTAACGGCAAAGGCTAGCGCAAGCAATAGGATTTTCGGCTGCATGTTCGTCTTGCGGGCAAGAGATAGGACAACTGGTGTCCCGATGATGGCCAGCGTATCGTTCATTAACAGTGCCGATAATATGCCCATGCCAAAAATTATGGATAGCACAAGGGCGTCCATTGTTTTTGCTTTGCGGAAGAACCGGTAAGACAGGTGAGAGAGGTAGCCGCTGCCTTCAAGCGCCTGACCGACGATGAAAACGCCGAACAGGAAGAAGATGATGTCAAGATTTATCGCTTTAGCCGCCTCAGCGGGGGAGATTTGACCTGTTATCAGAACGCCAAAAGCTCCCAGAAGCATTATCTGCCATATCTGGAACCTGACCTTTCCAATCTGCCTGACGGCGATGAGAATGAATACTAGTATGAGGATTATTAACGAAATCATTTAGAGACACTGCCTCTTCCAAGGCGTAAGTCTGCTTCTTGATTCATTATATCCTGCCGACAGGCTTATCGAATAGTCGGCTTTCCTCAATATTCAGTTATCTGGCACTATTTATAATTGTCCACAAAAAGCATAAATTAGCCATATTCTTTGCATAATTAATAGTGTCAATTGGCCTCTACTTGACAAATTACATGACATAAGGTAATATTTACGATGCGGTACATTTATGAATGCTTTTGGGTATGAATTGAAATGAAAAATGGCCAGAAGTTGAAGTTGAGCCCCGTGGATAAATTGCTCGGAACATATCAGCGATTTACCGGCGCAGCAACTGAATATGAAGATAATCCAGTTGAAGGCGAACTGGTCGGGCCGGAAGAGCGCTACCGGCGCATACTGGACAGTATGCTGGAGGGCTGCCAGATTATCGGCTTTGACTGGCGCTACCTGTATGTTAATGACGCTGCTGCCAGGCAGGGCCGCCGTGTCAGAGAGGAGTTGTTGGGTCGTACCATGATGGAAATGTACCCTGGCATTGAAGGAACGGCCATGTTCGCCAGCCTTCGCCGATGTATGCAGAAACGCGTTTCACACCGAATGGAAAATGAATTCACCTTCCCGGACGGCGGTAGCGGCTGGTTTGAACTCAGAATCGCCCCTGTGCCCGAGGGCGTCTTCGTGCTTTCTCTGGATATAACCGAGCGCAAGCGCATGGAGCATGATTTAAGCAAGCGCATGAGGGAACTGGGCTGCCTTTACAGCGTGGCCAACTTCGCTGAAACGCCGGATATTGCCTCTTCTGAGCTTTACACGAGGGTGGTCAATATGCTTCCCGGGGTGTGGCAATATCCCGATGAAGCCTGCGCCAGGCTCCTCATTGCTGATGAAGCGTTCAGGACGGAGAACTACCGGGAAACGAAGTGGAAGCAGTCAGCAGACATAATGGTTGATAGCTGCAGCCTGGGGAAGGTAGAGGTCAACTACCTGGAGGCGATGCCGGAGGCCGACGAAGGGCCGTTCCTGAAGGAGGAAAGGTTATTGCTTGAGGCTGTTGCCGATAGGCTGGCCAGAATTACCGAGCGCAGGCGAATGGAAGAGACGCTGCGGAAAAGCGAAGCCAGCCTTGCCGAGGCGCAGAGAATTGCCCGGTTGGGGAACTGGGATTGGGATATAGCGGGGAATGCGTTCCTCTGGTCCGACGAGACATATCGCATCTTTGGCTTATCCCCACAGCGGTTTGGCGCGACCTACGAGGCGTTTATTAATTCGGTCCATCCCGACGATAGAGGATTTGTTCAAAAATCGGTCGATGAAGCCTTATATAAAGATATCCCGTATGACATTGAGTATCGCGTTGTCTTGCCCGATGGTTCGGTGCGAGTTGTCCATGAACAGGCCGTGGTTACCTTTGGCGAGGGCGGAAAGCCGGTCAGGATGGTGGGCACGGTCCAGGATATCACCGAGCGTAAACAAGCGGAGGAACTGTTGAAGACGATTTCGGAAAATTCGCCGATGGGCGTCTATGTTGTGCAGGACCGCAAGTTCAAATATGTAAACCGCTATTTTCAGGAATCAACTGGCTATAGCCATGAAGAGCTTACGGATAAAGACCCCTTGGACTACGTCTTCCCAGGGGACAGGGATGCAGTCAAGGCGGGCGCTATCCTTATGTTGAAAGGAAGGCTTTTCTATCCCTATGAATACAGGATTCTAAATAAGAAAGGGGAGATAAGGTGGGTGATGGAGACGGTTACCTCCATACAGTATCGGGGGAAGCGGGCTATTCTGGGCAACTATATGGACGTAACCGAGCGCAAGCTGCTTGAGAAGAAAATGATAGAGTACGAAGAGCTAAACAGGCTGAAAAGCGACCTGCTTTCTACAGTTTCTCATGAGTTGCGCACCCCGCTGGCGACCATTAAAGGGTATTCCACCATGATTCTGGATTATTACCGGAAGCTTAAAAGCGAGGAAAAGAAGGAATGCCTGCAATCCATAGATAAAGCAGCCGACCGCTTAACTGAGCTTGTTGACCGTCTATTGGATATGTCAAGGCTTGATGCCGGCCTGTTGAAGTTGTATAAAGCGCCCGCCAATATTTTTGAGCTGATTGATAAGGCGGTAGCGGAAGCCCGGCTCAGGTCTCCCGGACATAAAATAGTCGCTCAGTTAAAAAAGGGAGAATCTGTAACGGCCATGGTTGATGCCAGGCGCATCCAACAGGTCCTGGACAACCTGCTTGATAATGCCTGTAAGTATTCGGAGGAGGGGAAGGATGTGGTAGTATCGGCCCGCCGGGTGGGGCGGCAGCTATTGATAAGCGTGGCCGACAATGGCATAGGCATTCCTGACGATGAGGTGGAGAGGGTGTTTGACCGCATGTACCGCCTTGAGCGGAGGCTGGATGGCGAAGAAAGAGACACCGCGCCAGGGTTGGGGTTGGGGCTGGCTATATGCAAAGGCCTGGTGGAAGCCCATGGCGGCCGCATATGGATGGCGAGTAAAGAAGGAAAAGGGAGTAAGTGTTCGTTCACGTTGCAGATTTAGACCTGGGGGATTGCCCTATGGCTGTGATAATGGAGCCAAAGAATGTTCTGATTATAGAAGACGTGGTTGAAGCCCGCAACTTTGTCTCGCGGGTGCTTGAGCTTGAAGGCCATCAGGTCTTTCAGGCTGAGAGTGGCAACGAAGGGATGAAGATAATCAGGGCGGTTCCGCTGGACATCGTGCTGCTGGACTTGCGCTTGCCGGGGCGCGGGGGGTGGTCAGTGCTGGCTGAGGTGAAGAGAGATTCCGCGCTTTCGATGGTTCCTGTGGTTGTGCTCACTGCATCGGCGGAAGCGCTGCAACGCGAAAAAGCTTTGGCAATGGGCGTTGCCAGTTACCTGGTCAAGCCACTCAGCGCATCACGACTGAGGTGTGTTGTTGCCGAAATTTTGCAAGGGGAGGAACAATGCCGAGATGTTGCCAAGAAAAGCTCGGGTGCTCGTAGTTGATGATGATATCCGCATATTGCGCATGGTACGGCGCATCCTGGAGATAGAAGGCTACCGGATAATAAATGCCACCAGTGGCGAAGCCGCCCTTGAAGTGTTTTACAGTGAGCCACCGGACCTGGTGCTGCTGGATATCATGATGTCTGGCATAGATGGATATTCCCTGTGTCAGCGCATCCGCGAGTTCTCGCAGATACCTATAATGATGGTCACGGCTAAAAGCAATGATGAGGAGAAGGTGGATGGGTTTGATGCCGGTGCCGATGATTATATCACCAAGCCATTCTCCTCTAAAGAGTTGGTGGCACGGGTCAGGGCGCTGCTGCGCCGTACTGCCCTCTGGGATGAGCGCCCAGAGCCGGCGTTTTACTCCCGGGAGCTTCTGATAGATTTTGCCTGTCACCGCGTTACCCTGGGCGAGTATGAGGTAAATCTTACCGCAACCGGCTATAAATTGCTTTCTTACCTGGCGCACAACGCAGGCAGAGTGCTCACCCCCGACCAGATACTTGAGAAGGTGTGGGGCGAAGAATATCGGGGGGAGAACCACCTGCTCCAGGTTAACATAGCCCGCCTCAGGCAAAAGCTGAGGGACGATTCCAGAAAGTCCCGCTATATTCTGACCAAACCGGGCATAGGCTACATGATGCAGAAGACGACCTGACAGGCTTGTAACTCTCCTGGTAAAGACATAAAGGCTGCGGCGGAGCCTCTCGTAAAGCGGGAGGCTCCCTTTTTATCTCGGGCTGTCTGGAATGCCCGGATAATTGTGATTTCTTTATGATGGTTTGCCCCTGTCCCTGTGACGCCGTTGTTAGTTGACCCCATTAATCTAGAGTAAAGCCGAAAAATGAGGTTGCGATGCAGAAACTGCTGTTATCATTGCTTGGCATGGCTCTCCTCGCTCCCTGGCCAGTGGCCTATGCCTATGATAACTCTGAGGTCGGCCAGGAACCCGTG
>CAYWUK010000034.1:0-6660 GCA_964461475.1 uncultured Dehalococcoidaceae bacterium | reverse complement strand
TCGTTGGCTCGGAGATGTGTTTTAGTGACAGCCCGTGCAGATAGTGACTGCCAAGCCCGCAGCCATGCCAAAATGGCATGTCTTTAGCGATGCCATCGCTGGCATAGAGGCACCCGGCGACCTGTTCTACGTTGACGCTGAGGGTAGCGATATGAATATATCGGCCACTCTCTATCTCACCAATGCCGGTGAGCTCATCCACTGCTACCGCTATATGATAATGAAGGTCGGCGTATATGCCCAGACTGGCTCCGCTGCCTGGGAGAAGGCAACTTCAGGTAACGGCGAGCCGAACCCCGATGCGTACGTTACCCTGCGCAATAGCCGGGCGAGTTTTCGTCTTGCCGGTGGTTACAAGTATAAGATTGCTATTGACGAAGGTAGTATGTACAGCTTGCCTGTCAGTTCCGCTGGAGGCGATTTTTCGCCAGAGTTTTACCTTGCTGTGGAATAAACGGTGATTATCGCCATGCGCCTGGCGCTGACTGTAAAGGGGGTTGATGATTCTGAAAGACAGGGCAAAGTTTGCTGGCGATGGGAAGCGATAACATATTAATAGTGGATGATGACCCCAATATGCTGAAGCTGGTCAGCCGTGTCCTTAAGCTGGAAGGCTTTGATGTCAGCACGGCTGCCGATGGCAGTTCGGCTCTTGGCCTGGTGGAGCACGGCGAACCTGCCCTGGTTTTGCTTGACATAATGATGCCGGGGTTGGATGGCTTTCAGGTGATTGACCTCATACGGAAGCACAGCAGCGTGCCCATAATCATGCTTACCGCCAGGAATGACGTGGCCTTGATTCAGAGAGCCCTGGTCATCGGCGCCGATGATTATATTAAGAAGCCATTCAGCACGCGGGTGCTTATCGCCCGCATCAGGGCGAAGCTGAGGCGCAGCACATAAAACACCATGCGTTGCTGATTATCAGAGAATCAGTCATTGGCGGTGTAGATGGGACGGCAATTTGTTTCCTTGATTAGCAGCGCGCCGATGAGGCCTATAAGCGACAGGGTGCAGCATAGCCAGAGGCCCTGCTGGAAAGCGAGTGGGGGATAGAACCGGACACCGCCGCTCATGGCCCCTTTCCATCCCAGGTCCAGCATATAGCCGAACAGAGGTTGAACTATGGCAGTGCCGATGAAGCCGCCGGCGTTGACCAGGCCGGTAGCTATTCCCCTGACCGAAGGCTGAACCAGGTCTCTTACACAGGCGAAGGTGAGGACGATGGGTGCGGAGCCTATCCCCAGTATAAAAAATAGGGGGTACAGCGCGTTAATTGGAGGCTGACCGCCGTTCCAGATGGTTATTGCCAGGAGAGTTGTCAGTGAGATGCCGTTAAAGAGAATCATCGGCAGGCGGCGTTTCTGGAAAACGCGGTCGGAGAGAAAGCCTATTGCAGCAAGGCCAATCATTAAACCGATAGTGGCAACAAGCATGAAGTTGGCGGCGGAGCTACGCGACACGGTATAAACCTGCATGATATAGAGCACCGCCCAGTTGTTAAACAGGGTAGAGTAGGCGCCATATGCGCCCATTGCTACCAGAAATGGCGGCCACAGGTGCTTGTTGCCGAAGACGATTTTAAACCGTTGCGATATCTTTGAGTTGGTGAAGTCGGATAGGACGCTGCCCTGTAACACGTTATCTCTATTTGCTGCATCTACTGGCGGTAAGCCAACTTTCGCCGGGCTGTCCCTCACCACTGCCCAGTAGATGGCCGCCAGGGCCAGGGTCGCCACCCCCATGGCTATCAGCGACATCTGCCAGCCAATCCATACTATGAGCAGGGCCAGGGGTGTAGAGGCGATGATCTGTCCCAGGTTTGTCAGGGAGCCGGAGATGCCCAATAGGGTGCCGGATTCTTTTGTACTGAACCATTCCATTATCAGTTTAACGCAGCTAATCCATGCCAGTGAGACGCCAAAGCTCACTATCAGGCGTCCGGCATATACCGCGCCAAATGTGGGAGCCAGTCCCATAACTATGGATCCCAGCGATGCTGTGAGAAGCCCGGCGGTGACCGTTTTTCGCGGACCCAGAGTATCGGTGAGGGTGCCGGAAGGGAGCTGCATGGCGGCGTAGATGTAGAAATAGGCTGCGCCCAGGCTGCCAAAAGCTACCGCTGTGATGCCGAAATCAGCCATGATGCGGTCGGCCATGGGCGCCAGCGCGGCACGGTGGAAGAGCCCTACGGTGTGAGCCAGCGTTCCCAAGATAAATATAGGCCAACGCTGGCGGTACAGCTTCTTAAAAGTCGCTTCCTGAATATTTTTCGTTGCATTATTCATTCTGGACTTGTCTTATCAGCATGATGATAAGGTCATTGATATTGGTGCCGGTGTGGCCGGTTATGACGGCGTCGCCCAACTCCAGCAGAACGGCGGAGGCATCATGTAAGAGCAGGCTTTTTTTGATGTCCAGCCCTTTTTCTCTGGCCCGCTTCATTGTGGAGCTGTCGACGATGCCGCCGGCTATCTCCGTCGGCCCATCGGTGCCATCGGTGTCAACGGCGGCAAAGACTGTGCCGTCGCCTTCAAGCTGCAATGCGGCGCTTAATGCTATCTCCTGGTTTGGCCCTCCCCGCCCACAGGCGCCACTAATGGTAACAGTGGTCTCTCCACCGGCAATCACTGCACAGGGGGCGGCTAGTGGCAGTTTTTCAGCCTTGGTTTTCTTGGCTAGCTCGGCAAGCCTGGCGCCTGCTTCTGCGCTCTCGCCTTCAAGGGAGCAGGTCAAAATCGTGGATGCGAACCCCAGCTGGCTGGCTTTATCCCTCGCTGCTTCGCAGGCGGCATCCCCCTTTACTACGATAAAATTGTGCACAGGCATTTGGCCGAAGCCCTTCGGCGTTTCTTTTTCCGCGTCGGACGTTAGCAGGTATTCCCGTGCGGACTGCGGCATCTGCTCCAGCAGGTCATACTTTTTCAATACGTTGATGGCATCGGCAAAGGTGGAGGTATCGGGCACGGTGAGGTCGGTTATATAGTCCAGCGGGTCGCCAATTACATCTGAGACGGTCAGGTTGATAATTTCGGCGGGGAATATGGCTCTAGCCAGGTTGCCCCCCTTGATTTGCGAGAGGTGCTTTCTGACCGCGTTTATCTCCCTGATGCTGGCGCCGCTGTAGAGCAGCAGCTTGTTTATTGACCTTTTATCAGCGAGGGTGACGCCAGCGACAGGAAAAGGCGCTAATGCTGAGCTTCCTCCGCTTATGGCGCAGAAAACTATGTCTCCTTCCTGCGCCGCCTCTGCCAGCGACTTCATCTCTTGGGCGGCTTTGAAGCCTCGCTCATCGGGCAGGGGGTGCGATGCCTCTCTCACCTTTACCCTCTTCAGGTCGCCTGCCTGTCCTTCCTTTACAATGATAATGCCGTCGGCTATTCTTTCTCCGAGGATTTCTTCAAGTGCCCTGGCCACAGGGAAAGTGGCTTTGCCCGCCCCCAGCAGATAGATTTTCCCCCTCCCGGAAAGGTCAAAGAGCTGCTCGCCGATGCTTAGGATATCCCCTTGTAAGTGCACCAGATCCAGCGTGGCTGCATAGGGGTCGGCTTTTGCCAGGGCGTGCTCGATAATCTCAATGGCAGCATCTCTGTCCCGGCTCAGCCCGTGCGAGATGAGTTCTTCTCTATTCTTGATATACAAGGGAATCACCTGAGGTATCAGATGTAGGTCTTCATCTGACTAAAATGGTCGTCTGAATTGCCTGCCGGCATAGCGGGCACAGCTGCCAAGCTCCTCCTCTATGCGCAGCAACTGGTTGTACTTGGCGGTCCTCTCGCCGCGCACCGGCGCGCCGGTCTTTATCTGTCCGGCGTTCAGGGCCACAACGCAGTCGGCAATCATGCTGTCTTCGGTCTCTCCTGAGCGCTCGGATACTACAACTCCATAGCCGTTTTTGAAGGCAAGCGCCGCCGTATCCAGCGCTTCGGTGAGCGTTCCAATCTGGTTATATTTCCAGAGCAGGGCGTTGGCTGCGCCGCTCTCCACCCCCCTGGTGAGGCGCTCTGGATTGGTAACGAAGAGGTCATCGCCCACAATCTGAGTATTAAGCTCTTTGGTGAGCCGGGCGAACCCTTCAAAATCGTCCTCCTGCAGGGGGTCCTCAATGGAAGCTATGGGGTAGGCCGCCGCCAGTTCTTTGTAAAGGCCAATCATGTCCTCTCTGTCCAGTTGCTTCCCTTCAATTGTGTATTTGCCCGTCTTCTTGTTGTAGAGATGGGTGGCGGCCACATCAAGCGCATAGACTATCTTGTCTTCGTATCCCGATTCGGCAACGGCTTTGGTCAGGACTTCAAACGGTTCCCTTATCCTGGTCATCGGGGGGACGTAACCGCCTTCGTCGCCCACATTGAGCGCCATCTTGCCGTACTTCTCAAGCACTATCCTTCCCAGTATGGCGTTAATCTCAACGGTAATCTGGAGGGCCTGCGCGAAACTCTCTGCGCCAACGGGCATGATGATGAACTCCTGAAAATCAAGGTCGTTGGAGGCGAGCTTGCCGCCGTTTACCAGGTTCATCATGGGCACAGGCAGGACACAGGCATCGGGATTGAGGTAGCGGTAAATCGGCACACCGAGGGCGGCAGCAGCCGTTTTGGCCACTGCCAGGGATACTCCCAGTATAGCATTGGCGCCGAGCCTGGTCTTCCGCTTGGTGCCATCCAAGTCTATCATTAGCTCGTCTGTTTCCCTCTGCCGGGTCACATCCATACCCACCACTTCCCTGGCGATAACCTCGTTAACATTGTGCACTGCCTTGAGCACACCGAGGCCGTGATACCTTGAGCCGCCATCGCGTAGCTCATAGGCTTCATAGGTGCCCGTGCTGCGTCCGCTGGGCACGTCGGCTCTGCCGCGCAGCGCGTTATCCACCCAGGCATCTACCTGGATGGTGGGCGTTCCCCGGCAGTCTATGATTTCCCTGGCTTTTATCCCTGTAATTTGCATTCGCTCTGACATGTATTCGCTCCGCTCTTTGTTTAGTGAAAAATTAAAGATTACGTCTTATTGATTGGCTGGGACTGGTGTGATGATACACCCCTGCTCTGGTGCTGTCAATCTCGCCGTATTTTAAGGGCTGCGCCTTTTTGACATTGCTATTTGCAGCATCTATAATTTGGGCTAAGCAGTCGGGGAATAGCTGATTTATCAGGCCAGCGATTGCGACTTCTTATCTGTTTCATCGGAAAGGAAACTGACATTAAGAGGTCCGGTGTTCACTCTTTACTTTTGAAATTACTGCCGCTTTTTGTGCTGGCACACCTGGGGCACCATCTCGTGGCGGCACTGCTCACGCCCCTTTTACCCTTCATTCGCGATGAGTTTACCCTTGATTATACCAAAGCCGGCGTCCTGGTATCGGCATTTACCGTATCGTACGGCATCAGCCAGCTGCCGGCAGGATGGCTGGCTGACCGGCTTGGCCCGCGCATTTTGCTTGCTCTGGGGGTAGCTGGCGCAGCGCTGGCCGGGATTTTCGTCGGCCTTTCCAGCACCTATATCATGATGGCGGTGTTTCTGGTGCTGCTGGGCATTCTGGGCGGTGGCTACCATCCGTCTGCAGCTCCGCTGGTCTCGGCTCTGGTTGAGCCGCAAAACAGGGGCAAGGCGCTGGGCATTCATCAGATAGGCGGCGTTTCCAGCTTTTTCCTGGCTCCGCTAATTGCCGTTACCATTGCCAATGCTCTTGGGTGGCGTGGTGCATATATTGCGCTGGCCATACCAACCATGATGTTTGGCGTGATATTTTATTTTTTACTCGGGCACTTTGGCTATGCCCAAAAACCCAAGCATGAGGTTACCAGCATCTCCATCGAGGCAATGCCGGAGCCAGGCCGTAAGCGTCAGCTTGTGGCCTTCCTGGCATTAAGTGTGGCTATTTCCGCCATGATTACTTCTATCGTTTCATTCGTACCTCTGTTTATCGTTGACCACTTTGGCGCCAGTGAACAGGTGGCCGATGCCTTGTTGTCTCTAACGTATTCCGGAGGACTCTGGGCCGGGCCTCTGGGTGGTTATCTCTCTGACCGCCTGGGTAAGGTGCCGGTATTAATCGTAGTGGGATTCATCGCCTGCCCCATAATTTATCTGCTGACCTCGGCGTCCCTGGGCTGGAGCATTTCAGTATTGTTGCTTGGCGTTGGCATGTCCATGTTTATTACCATGCCGGTGTCGGAATCATATATAATCAGGCGCACCTCAGAGCGCAATCGTTCAACGGTCCTTGGCGTCTATTATCTTGCCAGTCGGGGAGGCCCCGGCATTTTAACGCCATTATTGGGCTATTTGATTGACCGCTTCAGCTTCGGCGTTAGCTTCACTAGCGTCAGCGTTGTTCTGGCTGTGGTGGCTATAATCTGCTCATTTTTGTTATGGGGAGCTAAAGACTGAATGTTTATCAGGGCGTGTATCGGAAAGAATAAAAGGTCTTTCCCTGAGGGGTAATTGACAAGGCTTATTTTTAGTGATAGGATGCATTCTGGCATAAAAATAAAGGGCGACAGGAGGCAAGGCTAATGGCAGAGAAAAAGGCGCTCAAGGTACAGGTGTACCGAAGTCCATCTCAGGACAAGGAGGACAAGGAAAAGACAGGCGAATATAAGGCATATGAAATCCCTTATATCGACCGCATGACCGTCATGAACGTGTTCGACTACATTC
>CAYWUK010000033.1:0-11470 GCA_964461475.1 uncultured Dehalococcoidaceae bacterium | reverse complement strand
TCATACCTCTCATGGTGGTGCATGATGCCGGCTATGTAAGGGGCCAATTGGCGGGCCCGGCTGGCGATGGTTGCCCCCAGTGTCGGGTGGGTTTTCACTATCTCCCACTCTTCCGGGGTTAATTTGCTCTCCTTATTAAGTATCTCCTCGCTGATGCCAAACTTGCCAATATCGTGCAATAATGCGCAGTTTTCCAGCCTGCTTATTTCCAGCGGCTCCAGCTTAAGCGCTTCGCCCAGAATTACGGCGTATTTGCTCACGCTCTTGGAATGGCTGCGGGTGTAGTGGTCCTTGCTGTCCACCGTTGCTGCCATGGTGTATATGGCGCTTAATGTGCCGTAGTCGTTATTGCTGCGGATGCTGATTTCTGTATCGCCTAAATGCAATAGCGTCCCCGAGGCACAGTGGCTCTGGTTGCCGCCGCCTCGCTTGGCGTGATAGAGCGCGGCATCAGCAGCGGCAATGATGTCGTGAGGCCCGATGCCGTCGGCCGGCCAGGTGGCCAGCCCCAGGCTGGCGGTGACCGGAATGTAGCCTGATTTAATCTTGGTAGAAATGTGTTTTCGCACTCTTTCGGCCACCTGCGTTGCGGCATCAATGGCCGTCTGCGGCAAAAGGACGGCGAATTCATCTCCGCCATAGCGGAAAGCCTGGTCGGTGTTTCTGATGGCGCCTTTTATGATGTTGCCGATTTGCTTGAGTAGCTTGTCCCCGGCGAGGTGGCCGTAGTTATCGTTGAATGCCTTAAAGGAGTCAAGGTCAAGGATGACCAGGGCGAATACGCCGCCGTAGCGGGAGTGTCTGCTTATCTCGCTGGCAATCATTTCATCAAGGGAGCGCCGGTTGAGCAGGCCGGTAATTTCGTCAATCCGTGCCTTTTCTTCAACCTCTGCATAGAGGCGGGCGTTCTCAACGGGCATGGCTATCTGAGAAGCCAGCTGTTCAAGAAGGGCCATATGCCTCTGGCTATAAGCATTTGGGCTACGGCTGGCTACTACCAGGCTGCCGATGCCCTCGCCGTTGGCTATCAACGGCAGGTAGGCTATTGAGCGTAGTCCCTGTTTAAGGTGGTATTTGCCCGTGGTGAACCTGCTTTCCTGCGCTAAATCGGACTCAATAAGCGCCTTTTTATTTTTAATCACCCACTCCGTGGCGGAGCCTTTAAGCGGAATCCTCTCTCCCACCTGCCAGGCTGAGCCTACCTCGGATGATAAGGCCAGTAAATGGAGTTGGTCCCCCCCGGTTTGCAGGACGATAGCTGCCCAACTGACGTCCACCACCGTTTTCAGTTCCGCAATGAAGCGGCCGTATATTCTCTGGATATCCAGGCTGGAGGTTATAATGGCGCTGGAGCGGTTTATGACCGATAGCTCCCTCTCTCTCTCCGTCAGCTGTTCCCAGAGATATTCCTTCTCTATGCTTACCGCTACCTGGTTGGTAACATCTTCAAGCATGCTTAAATCTTCAAGGAGGTATCTGCCTGTTTGCTTTTTGCCCAACACCAGGATGGCGATTAACCTGTCCCTGCTTATCAGGGGTATGAATAGCTCTATCTGATTGGATTCAAGCTCTTCTTTTTCCCGCTTCCAGAGGCTGCGCAGTTCAGGCAGAATGGCCAGATAATCCCTTGTTAACGTTTTTTTCTCCCGCCTCAAATACTGCACGATGGGGCTATCTCCCTTCAACCTTAAGGCGTTAAGCGGGTTGTCTTTCGCCTTTGGCTCAACAATCTGAGCGACGAAATCGTCGCTGCCATCCTCGGGAAAGAGCAGGCAGGCTGATTTGCATTCAATTGCCATGGTGACCAGCGCCAGCAGCTCCGCCCCCTGTTTTTTAAGGCTAAAGACGTTATGTATTTTGTTGGCGAAATCCATCAGTTTTTTGCGGTAGTCGTAGCTCTGGCCTTGGAAGGCCCGACTCATTATTCTGAAGAAGAAACCGCGCAGCCGGTATACGAAAGTGGCTACCGATATAGCGGCGATGGTGGCTATAAACGTAGCAGTCAGGTTCAGTTGAAAGTTAAACACGTTGTGAAGAAAAACCAGCAGAAGCCAGTAGCTGAGAGCGCCGATTATGCCCAGGGTGGCCCAGGCCAGCCCCTGCCTCAACACGATTCTGATGTCAACAAGTTGATGCCTGAGGACAGCGTAACTGAGAATAAAGGCATTGATGAGGTTGCCGAAGTGGCTTATGGGGTACTCCCTTCCCCAGGGGAGGAGGGCGACAAATGTGAAGATGACCAGGGCGCCAATGCCGATGAGCAGCGAAATGATCTGGTTATACAGTATGGGGTTGTCCAGAATCCTGAGCTTTTTCCAGAAGACGTAAGTGGTTCTGGCCGTTAGGGTCAGGAGAGGAATCGCCACGAAGATGACGCCGCGGCCATAAACGGGGTAGAGCTTGTCGCCGTTGGCGATAATGCCTTCCGGGACGTAGCCGAGCAGCACCAGGGTGAAAACAACCGCCAGCGAGATATAAGCGAAGGGCAGCCATCTTCCCTGGCCCGGCGGGTAGAAGTCGGATAGGAAGCAGTGGAACTGCACCGCCATCAGGGTGAAGGTGAGTATGATGCACCTGGCCAGAACGATGCCGTATTGCGGAAAGAAGTCGCTGCGGAAAAGATAGTCGGTGAGGCTCCACATCATGGCCGAGATGAGGAAGAAGACGAAGAGCGTGTGCCTCCTGTGCCAGGGACGGCTACTAACCGTGGCAGCAAGCAGTGGTATATAAGCGATGGTGGCAACGAGGGGAAACAAGGCATAGATGCTCATCTTAAAGAGAATTATCACCCCTCGTTTGCCAACTGTCAAGTGAAACTAAAGTAGCGGAACCAAGGTATGGGAGACTAAAGTACTATCAAACTGGCACCTTATCGCGCTCGGTTTGCGCCGCTGCTTCCGCAGGCCTGGCTGACAGGATCAGGATGGCTTCGTCTGAAGGGTTGATGTGAGTCGGCTTCAAATGGGCCAGGTCGGCACCCTCGGTGCGCTTTCTGGCGATGTAATTGGCGAAGGAGCCGCAGGGGACGAAGCTGACTTCAACGTCAAAATCAAGGTATTTGCCTACATCGCTGCTGGTGGCGCTTAGGCTGCTATCCAGATGTCTGAGCTGCTCAATTAGCGCCGCTCCCATCTCCGCCTCGGTGGGATGGTGCTCGTCTTTGGGTTCAATATAGATGTGTAATGCCATGTTTTCCCTGATTTCCTTGCGCGCCACCCAGTCTTCATAGGGGACGCCGCAACGCTCTATTGCCTGCCAGATTACCTTTTCGGAGAGCCGGGTGACGCCGAAGTCGATGAGCCCATCGGCGCGCCCTTCAAAGGCCATCTGGGGGATTTCAATGCCCAGGTTTTCATTTCGCAGCGATGTTATCCTGACCATGTCCCCCGGCCTGTATCTTATCATGGTGCCGCCGTGAAAGTTTGTAATGACCACCTCGTAGCTCTCTCCCGGGTTTACCTCGTCGAGCAAGACGGTATCCGGCCGGTAGCTGTGGTCAAGCTGCCACTTGAAGAGTTCTTCTTCAGGTATGAACTCCAGGAAGTTGAGGTTGGGTATGAAGGTCATGCCCTCGTAGTCCCAGGTCTGGGTGGCGATGACGCCGCCTTCGGTGCCGACATATACGTCCAGCGGGTATCTTCCCCAGTACTCCTTTATCTTCTCCCGGTATATGCCGCTGTCAAGGCCGCCGCTTATTATTCCCCTTACCGACCACAGGTCTTTGGGCAGCATGCGGCGCCGGGCAAGTTTGCTCTTAATCATCCCCCTGGTCAATCGCAGCAGCGCCCTGGGCCGGGCCAGCAGGGGGAGGATAGCCGCTTTGTCCGATGCCTGGCTGAACTTGTTGCCAGCCATGACCAGCACCAGTGCGAGGCCGAAGAAGTAGTCCATCCCTTCGGATAGCGCTTGCTCAAAGCCGATTTTTATCCGCTCTTCAAAAGACAGGCTTTCTGCCTCTTCAATGGGCGGCAGGTATTTTGCCGGGGACTCCTCTTCCAGCATGCTGGCCATGACGCCTGACGTATAAGGCCTGGGGGCCACCGTATAGACGATCCTGGGGCATCCCGTGATTTGAGAGGTGTCGCCCCAGCCACTGCTGCTGGAGAGGAGGCCGACGCCGTAGTTTACCAGTCCCAACTCATGCGAAAACGTTTGGGTCACCGGCACCCATTTGCAGGGGTATTCTCCTGACTTGCCCGAGGTGCGCATCCAGAAAGCGGGCCTGGCCGGCAGCATGTCCTCCCTTTTTTCCAGGAGCTCGGGGCAGTAGTCGGCATAGGTGGTCAACGGCACCTGCTGTCTGAATTCATCTATCGTGGCCGGTTGAGCCCCGCGCATGATTTTCTTGCCCAGCGCGCAGCGGTTTAATAGCTCCAGTTGCTCCGTCATCAGACGTTTCTGGATGGACATGAACTGCTCCAGGTTGAGGCCGGTAAAGCCGCAGCACATCTGCCACAGTTCTTCATGTCTGCCCTGCCGGATAAGGTCAATTGCTTTTGGCATCAGTACCTCCCAGGCCGACTTATTCAAGGACTAGTTAAGACTATGCCACTCATCCGTTGGCTTGGGAAGTGATTGTGTTATAGAACATAGTTCTATAATGTTTGGAGGAAGGATAAATCTGGGGAATTAGAAGAAGTTGTTTGCGTTAAGTGGGCAGGCTAGGTTCCTGCGGAGTCAGTTCCGGCGGGGCCATTCAAGTCGTCAAGGTGCTGGCTCAGTTCTATAATGCCCCTGCCCGCCGATTGTTCGTTCAGTCCAAGCCCCTTGCAGAGGAAGAGCTCAAGGAAGCTGTGGAAAAGGCCGGTTATCTCCCGGGCGAAGCGCTGAAATTCATCTTTGTTGACGTAGGTATGTTCGTCTTCGTACTCTTTCAGTTGGCTTTGTATCAGGAAGTTGACGAACTCGGTGCGGTTCATCTCGCCACGGTGCTCGTCTAACTGGCTGACGACGTCCTTCCTGACCACCATGATTACTTCGGAGTCGTCAAGTATTATGGTCCTTCTCTGCGCCAATTTGCCGCTCCCTTTGCCATGCTCGGTTTAACAGTTTAAGTGTAGCAGGGAAACATAAAGCGGCACATAAAAAGTGATAAAGGTTATATAAATTTTTTGTAAACGTTTATTAATGAGGCGCAGGATGAAAACGGTGAGACCGGGATTGTGGGGATTAGTTATAACCAGACTATTGAAGAAGTGCTGCTGATTTTGGTTAGCTTCATTTTAGCTTGAAGCAGGGAAGATTACCATCGCTCAACAAAAGTGTGGATTCCGGTTCACTTGCTTTTCATTTTCCGCCGCCTAAGAAATCGTTTAAGTTCTGGGTAAAACAAAAATGCTATAAATAATATTGAAATAATTACAGCCAATACGATCCGAATGTCCCTTTCAATACCTAGACTATTCGCCAGTTTCGTTAATACATTGTCCCCTGGTAAAATTAAATCTAAGGACGATATAACCAAAAAAATCATCAATATTATAAACATAGCCAGATTGTATTTAGTTCTGGATCTAAAGAATTTGATTGCGATATATATAACACCAATTAAGAATACCAGGAATTGAAATAAATCAAAATACATGATTATTCTCCCATCGATTTCATCCTAAGCGGGGTGCCCATCTGAATTTTGGAGCTCTCAGACTTTTATATCTTCGCTCATCCGCAGCATTTCCATCAGGCTGTTTATCAGCTTGAGCAGCTTGAGCCCGCTCTCGGTTAGCTGGTAGGTGGCCGCCGGGCTGCCTCCCTCGCTGCCAATCTCCACCCTGTCAATGAACCCCTGGGACATCAGGAAATCAAGGTATTTCTGTATCTGGCTGTAGCTCATGTTGGCGCTGTACATTATCTTGGTCTTACCCGCGCCGGCTTCGCCAATCTTCAGCATGTCGGCTATTATCTCGATGTTGGAACGGCGCCTGCCTACCGTTATCCCCTGGCCCATTTTGCTGCCTGTAATGTTTATCATATCTTCGCTGTGATGAGCAATATATATATAAAATAATGTATATAAAAATATTGTAGTGGTCGCTATGGAGGGTGTCAATGATTTCGGCGGGGTATTTTCGCCATGTGGCGAAAAATTCTTTGATGGAACTAAAGCAGGCCGATGTACCAGTTGAGGATGTTCGTCCCCCAGAGCAGGGCGACGATGGGGCCGATGGCCAGGAAAGCGCCGTAGGGCAGGGCGTCCTTCCTGCCCTTAATCCTGAACGAGAGGAGGACGATGGCGACCAGTCCGCCGGCGACTATGCCGATGAACAGGGCGACCAGCACCATGGGAAAGCCGACGGCCAGGCCGATTAAGCCCGCCATCTTGACATCTCCCGCCCCCATCCCCCTGGGGTAAATAATAAAGGGTATCATAAAGAATATGAAGCCTGCCGCGCCACCGATAAGGCTATTGACGAGCCCGCTGGTGGCGTGGGCAACTGCCGGCCAGGGCAGGGAAATCTGGACGAACCCCGGCTGGGGGTGTAATGCGCTGATGACGAGAGCTGCTATTGCTGCGGGAAAGGTCACCTTGTTCAGGATGAGCTTGTGCTCTAAGTCGATGAACAGTATCACCACGAACACGCTGCTATAAAAGATGGCGACGGCCAGCCCGGCGCTTAAGCCGAAGTGCCAGTAAAGATAGGCAAACAAAAGGCCGCAGCCAATCTCCACCCACAGCGGACGGCGCGGGATGGATGCCCCGCAGTAGCGGCAGCGGCCGCGCAGCCAGAGGTAGCTGAATATTGGTATAAGGTCTTTTGGCGACAGGTGGTGCTGGCAGGCATCGCAGTGCGATGCCGGGCGGACGAGTGACCCTCCGGCAGGCAGCCTGTCTATGCAGACATTGAGGAAGCTGCCGATTTCTGTGCCGAACAGAAAAAAGATGATGGTAAGGGCGATTTCCATTACCCTATATTCTGACCGTTTGCCCTCCTCCCGTCAATAGGAGTGCCTTGTGCTTCGGCGCTATGCTAACCCCTAAATCCACCCTGTAAAACTACCATGCCCCCGAATTTCCTGCTCAGATAGTTCCTTGTTGGGTTGGTGGGGAAGTGGTGGTTGCCCCCTATTTGAAATGGGCAGTAATACCATTGAAATACGCTGCCTAAATGAATAAGCTAGATGTGTTTGGCTTAAAGGCATGCCGACTGCCCATGACTGAGAGGTCAGGGTAGGGAATGAGATGAAACAGGACTATATTCCTATCTCAGGCATTACTAATAACTCATTGTAATCGTTTGTGAGTGTGATAAGCTTTTTATAGAGCAAATAAATCAGGAGGTGCTAAATGGTGAAGAATTTCTTTAAACAGTTCCGCTATGGCGAGAAGGGTTTCACCCTAATTGAGTTGCTGGTGGTGGTTGCCATCCTTGGCGTGCTGGCAGCAGTGGCCGTGCCGAATGTCGGTAAGTTCATCGGCAGAGGGAAAACCGAAGCCTATGAGACAGAGTTGCATAATATACAGACGGCAACCATGGCCATGTTAGCCGATAGCGTCGCCGGGCAGCTGGACACAACTTATTCCACCGTCTATGAGTTGAACACGGTGGCTACCGACAATGGCACAGTTCTCCTGTCCAGTTACATGACTGGTTTAGGTGACTCGCCGACTACCACCGGTATAACTGAAACCACGGCTCCCAAATCCGGTGCCAATTATGACTTTACTCAGGATGGAACTGTCACCCAGAACACGCCGTAGTGGTTAGCTTTAGCAGCATCTTGATTTAGAAGTTATCCGAGGCCAATCAGCAAGACCGCCCTGAGTCTTGCTGATTGGCTTTTCGTTTGACAAAAAGAGGCTGGGTTGGGTGGGTTAATTGGGTTGGGAGAGCCTAGGGGCTACTTTGTCTGAATGCTCAGGCCTTGAAAGCGGCGTCAAAATTGTTTTTTAGCGGGCCTTTGGCGATATCAACGCCGATGACTTTGGCCACTTCCTCCGGGTCGTTGCAGAAGGAGAGCACGTTTTCGCTGTTTATCAGGCCTTTGCGGTACAGGCCGACCAGCGCCTGGTCAAGCAACTGCATCCCCAACTGGGTATGCATGCGGATGGTGTTGGGCAACTGATAGGACTTGCCCTCTCTGATGAGGTTCCTCACCGCTGAGTTAGCCAGCATAATCTCAACCGCGGCCACCCTGCCTGAGCCGTCCACCTTGGGCACAAGCGCCTGGCACAGTATCCCGATGAGCTGAGATGCCAGCTGCGACTGGGCCAGATGCCGCTCGTGTGGAGGGAACATGTCTATTATCCTGTCCACTGCCTGCGAAGCGCTTGAGGCATGGCCGGTGGTCAACACCAAATGCCCCGTTTCGGCTACGGTGAGCGCCGCCGCCGCCGTCTCTAAATCCCTCATCTCGCCAACCAGGATAACGTCCGGGTCCTGCCTCAGCACGTGCCTCAGCGCCTCGGCGAAAGAGCGGGTATCGCTGCCAAGCTCCCTCTGCGTCACCGTGCAATGCTGGTTTTGGTGCACATATTCAATGGGGTCTTCTATGGTGACCAGGCGGCGGTTTTCAACGTTATTCAGGTGGTTAATCATGGCCGCCAGCGTGGTGGACTTGCCGCTGCCGGTAGGCCCACTGATGACCACCAGGCCACGGCGCTTCAGGATGAGCTCCTTGCAGACCTCAGGCAGCCCCAGTTCGTCAACGGTGGGAATGCTCAGCGGCAGCAGGCGGATGACGAGGCTAATGGTCCCCTGCTGGCTGGCGGCATTACAGCGCACGCGGCCTATCTCCGGAAAAGTATAGCCGAAGTCCAGCTCCATGCTGCGCTGGAATTCTTCCTTCTGCCCATCAGAAGTTATCTGGTTGAAGGCACGTTCCATATCCTGGACGTCCAGCGCTGACGCATCGGCTGCCGGCTGAAGGCTACCATGGATGCGGAACATCGGTGGGCTGGAAGCGACCAGGTGCAAATCCGAGGCGCTGTTCTCCTTGGCCAGTTTGAGCATTTGAATAATGTCCATTAACCACCGTCTCCTGTTTTAAGAATAAGCGTAAAAGCTTTTTGGTCTTCAACTTTCCTGATGCTGGAGACGATTACCTCGGAAAAGCGGCCGCTGTCGTCCAGCGCCCTGGTGTAGGACAGTATCTCATCTTCGTTTGAAGCGGTGCCCGATATAGATAGTCTTTCGCCGCTGTGGCTGATGCCGGCCAGAGCGATTGTGCCCGCTAAGCTATTTACGCTTAATTTCAGGTCGCCATTAATCACAGCGCTTCGGCCGTTGATGGCATTGACCGCTGCGTTGAAGCTTTTGTATGATGCCTGCGCCTGGGCGAGCGTTCCCTCAAGCTGATTGTTGCTGTCCGTCAGTTCCTTTTTCTGCGCTTGCTTCTGCTGGATTAAATTATTGGTGATATCAAGCTGCCCCTGCGTTGAAGCGACGCTTATGGCGGCATCCTGTATCAGCATTGACAGGAATATAATTATGCTGGCGGCAACAACGACGCCGGGCACGACGATAATGCGCATCAGGGAGATGGGCTTGGGCCTGTATGAACTGGGCAGGATGTTAATATTAACCGCCGAAGGTCCGGCGTCTTTCTGCTGCTCCTTCAGGGAGAGGCCAATGTTGCCCATGTAGCGGCTGGGGTTCATCGCTTGAGGATGTTTCAATGGAGATGGTAGCGGTATAACCGGGTGCTCTATCTCATTTGAGAGGGCTTTGCATAAATCGGGCTCATCAACCAGGTCCCCTGAAACGAATATGGCTACATCAGTGCCGAGCTTGTTCTGGGGATTGTTGGAGTTATAGAACTCAATGGTCCTGTTGATATCATCCCTTATCATCAAAAGCTTTGCGGACATGGAGTCGGCTTCGCCGGGGAAGGTGACGGTGCGGACGGGTTGAGGAATTCCTTCGGACATGACCACTATGTCAAACTCGGTGGGCTGAACATCAACGATTATCGCGGTCTTCTCTTTCACCACCCTGGCCACAGCCAGCGGTTTCAAGTCCATCATCTCCGGCTTGATTCCTGCCTGATGCAGGATTTTGAGCAGGGAATCGGCGGTATTGCGCGGGATGGCCACCAGGAAGACCCGCATCGCGTCAGCCGCCTCTGACATTACCTGCCATGAAATGTACAGTTGCTCTGGAGGGGTCGGCAACACCCTTTTTGCCTCCCGTAAGACTGCTTCCTCAAGCATTGCCTTGGGTAAGCGGGGCAGGGTAACAGGCCGTGTGAGGCAATGCAGCCCGCTCACGCCGACTATGACCTTCTTATCGTGTACTTTCTGGTATTTCAATATTTGTTTAATCTTGGAGACTATCTCGGACTCTTTGCCGGCAGGCGTTGCCTTGGCTCCGCCCAGGTCCAGGGGCAATTCGGCCCATTTCTTTATCTGCGTGCCGCGCGTTACGAGCAGGCGGATGTAGCTATCATCGATGTATAAAGTAACTTTTTTCTTAGCCATGATTAGTTACCTCGGTAAGCGTAAATGGTCAGGTTGATATTGGCTGAGGGCTTGGTTTCCTCTTCCTCTGCAGTCACCGGCGGCTCTTCCTCTGCCCCTTGTTCATCTCCCGCTCCTTGTGCCTCTTCCCCTGCCGGGGGTTCTTCCGCCGTGGCATTATCGCCTATGGGATTATCCGCTATCTGTTCTTCGCTACCTTCACCTGCCAGCAGTTGTTCCTCTGCCTGGGCGGCCTCGTCCTCGCCGAGCTGTTCGCCAGGCATTCCCATGATATTTATCTGAAGCGATTTGATAATGCCGGTGTTAAAATCGCTATTGAGGTTGATGACAAAATCAATTATATCGGGCACATCGCCCTCAACAATCATGCTAAGTCGTATAATGGTGCAGACAATGCCCTCAAGGTTATCATTGCCCAGCTCTGATGAGCTGACGTTGGTTATTTCCACGCCGGAGGCCGTGGCGATATCAAACAGGTTATCGGTAACATCGATGCTTGCGATTTGCTGGCGGAGCTCGTTCTTGGCCGCTTCCAGGCCAGCCACGTTCTGTTCGAGCTTTTGCTGAAGGTCGGCCTTCTTTGCGCGGAGCTCCGGCAGCTGAAACTTGTCCAACCTCAGCTCTGCCGTGGAAAGCTGATCATCCAGGTCTTTCTGCTGTTGAACCTGCTGGGCACGAGCAATGCCCAGCACGCCGAAGGCAACGACGATGATGCCTATGGTTAATATTATCCAGCTTGTTTTACTTAGCTTCATACCTGCTCCTGATATGGCCTATTACTTTGTTATCTGCCAAGAGACGATATACGGAGTCCCTCCTGAATTCAGCACATCTGCCACTATTTTGGCCATAGTTTCGCCACTTTTGCTCGCCGTTGAAGTAATTATGTATAAATCACCGGTCATTTCGCCTACTTCTCCTATATCTGTCCGGTTGGCAACCACCCA
Organism: uncultured Dehalococcoidaceae bacterium; assembly: GCA_964461475.1. GTDB lineage: Bacteria > Chloroflexota > Dehalococcoidia > Dehalococcoidales > RBG-16-60-22 > CAYWUK01. The sequence continues at coordinate 106 of CAYWUK010000033.1, read as the reverse complement.
GGCATAGTCACCTTCCAGTGCATCTGTCCCGCTGATGTAGAAGGACTGGGTCTGGGTTGTCTGGCTTTCCGATACGTACGGGTATGGCGTTGAAAAAGCCCAGTTG
>CAYWUK010000032.1:0-11491 GCA_964461475.1 uncultured Dehalococcoidaceae bacterium | reverse complement strand
GGCGCTGGAAGTGCCGCCAGCGATAAGCATCGCCTCGCCCGGCCTGAAAACAGACGAGCAGGGGCATTACAGCGCGACCTACAACCTGGCCCCTGGAGAGGCGCAGCAGAGGGGCTTGCTCCTGACAGGGAACGAGGTGGGCACCTACATCGTCATGGGTTACCTAATCTATTACCCCGCCGGAGACAAATCAGCCCCGCAGACACAAGTGGTGACCTTGCCAATCACAATAAGCCAGGCTGATGGACAAACTGAAAAAACATGGGCAGCCAGCATATTGGGGAAGTTATCACTGCCCGACTGGTGGCCGCTGGGAGGGGCAGCCATCGGCGCAGTAGCCGCCGCGTTCACCCTTCTGATACTGCTCAGGCGCCGAAGGCCTCAAACCTAGATTTTTTTCTCAGTACTTCTGCCAGCCTTTGCCCTGGCACAAGCCGCGCAAGTAGGCCGCCTGCCCGGCATGAAGCAGGCTGTCTTCCAGGATGCTGACCAGCCGCACACCGACTGTAGGCAACGGCTGGAACCACGGCTCGTCAAGCTCCCGGTCCAGGTCGGCCTTTGATAGTGTCTTGAAGAAACGCTTCGTCCGCTCCAGCACGGCGCGCTGGTAATCAAGCAGAACCTCAACATCAGGAGACTTAAATTCCGCCACCTGCTGCGGCGTGTGGCCGTAGCCGCTGTCATCGGGGTCAGCCGCCCGGTTGAACCTGGAATGCCATCCCTCTTTTATCCACAGCTGCTCCTCCCCCATCAAGGACGCTATTTGCCCGTCCTGCTGGCGCGTCAGGTGCCAGGCCAGCCAGCCAATGCTGTTGCAATCATCGTGAGGCCGCCAGTCCAGGTCATCCTGGGAGAGCCCCTTTAGCACGTTCCCCAAAAACCCCGGCACACGCTCATAGCCATCCGCCAGCAAATCATGCCATTCCATCGCTACCTCCTTACCGAGGCCATCTAAGAACCCCTGCCACCATTATAGCACCGAAATAAAGGGAGCAACTCTGGCAAAAGGAAAGCCCCGGTCGAGCTATGGAAGCCCGGACGGGGCTGGGCACTTGCGGCGCTAATTCAGACGGCTAGTTGCCGTCGCCGCCAAACAGCGAAGGCACCGGCGCTGATGCCTTTACCAGCTCCCTGAGCCTTGCCTCGTTCTTCCTCTGGATTACCTCGCCCTTCTCCAGGTAGAAAGGCATCTTCTCATAATACCGCTTGACCTTCTCAACATTATTGAGCTGGGACAGGATAACCGTGATTTTCAGCGTGCTCTCCCCCCTGGGGTAATCGCCGTACCTGATTACGGCCTCGGGAGCCACCTCGCTCAGGTATTTAGAGAGCTCTTTCACTAAATTCATATTCATCTCTTTAGTAGGCGCCGACAGCAGATACAGGGCGCTGGCCGAGTCCGCAGGTTCACATTCAATAGACAGGTTGCTCAGAGCCTGGTCCATGGCCTGCAATCCTTTGTGGGTCTCGGTGCTCTTCTTCCTGAAGTGGCGCCGTCTTTCAAACGGCATCCTTATCACGGGCAATTGCGCCACGCCGTAACCCAGGGTGGTCCAACCGCCCAGGGTCATGCTTATATCTCCGCCATCCAGCAGCCTTGCGCCGATATTTTTAGCCTTCTTCACCTCACCGGCGCACAATAAATCGTAGAACGGCTCGGCTATCAGCCGGTTGATAGCCGTCATGTTATTTATGAGCGAGGAGTCTTTCTCAATATACCTCTGGTTATCAAACAGGAACACGGCGTCAGCTACCGAATAGGTAGCCTTGAGACACGTGGCGGTGTTATGAAACGTCCTGGCGTCAGTTTGCTCCTCATGCTCAAAGGGAAGGGCAACGAGGGCATATACCGGCTTCTCCTTGAAACGACTCTTTATGGCATGCGCCATCATCGGCATTGAACCCGAGCCCGTGCCTCCGGCTACGCCAGCGATGAGCAAAAAGGCATCCGCCTCATATAGCTGCTTTGCCGACCTTATGGCGTCAATGACCTTGTCGCCATCTTCCCTGGCTATCCTGGCGCCCACCTCGTTCATTTTTCCCACGCCATGGCCGCCAGTCTCGCGGTTGCCAATGAGTATCCTGTGCTGGTAATCCGACTTCATATGGGACAGGCTGCTCAAATCCGCGGTGTCCGTGTTTATGGCAAAGACATCGGAGAATATCCTTATCCTCCGATGAAAACGCGCCCTGTTGTTCAGCCGGGCGAACTCATCGGCAATCCTGCCACCACATTGTCCAAAACCTGCCACTACCAGTTTCATTTGTCATTACCTCCCCAATTTTTATCTTTAACCTTCGCTCGCTCCGGGTTACAGCTACCATTTAATTTCAAAGTTATTTAAGCCTTCTATATAAACTGCCAGAACAGCGAAAGTTCAAGAGCAATTCCCCAGCTTATGCAACGGGCAAAAATTCCACCCCCGCCCTCATATAATAATTATACCTGTGATATGACAAATGTAAATAGAACAATAGTAATGCCCGCTTATAGCACTTTGGCGCTATGAGGAGAGGCAAAAACGGGATGCAGAGGGCATGCGAGACATAAAAGCAACGCCGCCGCAGGGGCATAAAATCAGTTTGTGAGGGCGTTACGGCGGAGCGAGCAGTGCCGATTCTAACCCTTGTCGGAAAGGTGAAGCTTACCAAAACCAGATAAGAACGCCTTCACTGCAACCGGGCAGAATTGCTTGCCCGAGTTCCTGTACAATTCCTTAAATGCATTGTTCGTATTAAGGGCAACGCGATACGAACGGTCAGTAGTCATGTTATCAAAAGCATCTGCCACGGCTATAATACGCGCCCCCAAAGGGATATCTTCGCCCTTCAGCCCTTTGGGATAGCCGCCGCCATCATAGCGCTCATGGTGGTGAAGAATCAGCTTACGCGCTTCGTCAAAGAAAGGAAGTTCTTTCAATATATCGGAGCCCATGGCCGGGTGCTTGCGCATTATCGCCCATTCTTCATCCGTTAAAGCGCCGGGCTTATTCAGGATGCGGTCGGAAATTCCGAGCTTGCCTATGTCATGGAGTATTGCCGCATATTCCAGGGTCCGCTTGTCCTTCCTGGTAAAGGAAAGCGCTGTAGCCGTTATAAGGGAATATTCCGCCACCCTCCGGGAATGCCCCGACGCATAAGCATCCTTAACGTCGGCTGCGGCAACCAGTGCCTGGACCGTGCTCTTATATGAATCCATCAGATTCTGATTCAGCCTGGCATTTTCAATGGCCATGGCGGCTGTGGACGCCACTACCATCAGGGTCTGCAAATCGCGCTCATTGAAACCCGTGCCGTCCAGCTTATTGAGCACTTCAACAACGCCAATGACTCTGCGGTGCATAATAAGCGGGACACAGATTACCGAGTTCGTAACAAAACCGGTCACTTCATCCAGCAATTTATTGAAACGCCTGTCCCTGGTGACATCATTCACTATCGCCGACTTAGCATGGCAGGCGACCCAGCCGGCAATGCCGGATTGGGCGCTTATCTTAACCCGCTTCAGTTGCTTACCCACCTGGCCATCGGCGACCTCAAAGAAGAGCGCTTTTCCCTCTTCATCAAGCAGGAGTACTGACGAAGCCGCAGCGTTGAGCGTGTTCTGAGTCATCTGCGCGATATTTGATACCAGCCGCTGCAACTGTTGCACCGAGCCCACTTTTTCCCCGATTTTATAGAGAAGCTCCAGCCTGGCCTTATACTCTGTGGTATCCTTGAATTTCCGCGGCTGCGCCTTTTCTGCCGCAACATTGCTCGTTACAGGCGGGGGTGGTTTTTCCGGCTCCACCTGCTGCTTGGGCAGGCTCTTCTTGAGCGGGCTTTTCCTGACCATTTCGTTAACTCGCGTAGCCCGCATCTTCTTCAATTTTTCTATGTCTATGGTAGTATAACGATAGGTAAACATCATACCGTTCTCCGCAACAATGAAGCGCTAGTTTTGCACGTTGCTGACCAGACTCACTTCCCGTATCGGGATTGAAGCCAGAAACTCCACTGCTTTCGCTTCCCTGGATTTAGGCTTTTCTATTTCGGGATGAGAGAGCCGGAACCTCTTCATGTCATCATCATGCTTTTGAAAGGACTCCCCACCATTATGGCGGTGAGCCGAATCATCCGTGCTGCCATCCCATATCCATACTATCCTCATTTTTATTCCCTCCTATCGCACAATTACTTCTTTCACTCATCATGCAAAGCAACGCTGAAAATACGCGCCGCTTCTACTCCGCATCCAGGTAGAATTTGGGCGAGGCATCGCCCTCTTCAGCGGCACCGCCGAAATAGTAAAAACAGCCGCTATCCACGGCGAGCTTATAGTTTCCATATCCAGGCAGGGTAAAACTCGCCCTGCCGTTCTGCATCGTCAGGTAAATCTCGGGAACCAATTCGCCATTGCCAGCGATCAACTTCTGCCACTGGTCGGTACCGGTCTGAACATAAGCCCCTATGTTGAGAATCAGGTAGCGGTAATAATGAATAAGCTCATCTGAGTTGGTGAGATAAAGGGTCGCCGATACATCGGCGGCGTTCTCCGTATTGTCAACGTAGAACAGGTCGCCAGGGGCATTGATGCCGCCTATCGCCTGGCCAAATGCCTTCATCGTCGGCGTTGCCGAAGGTTCAGCAACGCTAACCTTCGCCGCCATTGGCTCTGCACCAGCCAGCTTATTATCGTAAGCATAGGCCACAGGCCATGGAGTCAGCAGCAAGATGGCCAGCAGGATAAAGATTAGATTCCTTTTCATTTCTTATCGCCTTCCGTCATAACCCAATGCCCGAAAGCCTTCGCCATCCCAGACGGTTTCTTGCAACTCAAGCTTATAGCCAGAATGAGAAATAAGGCATAAAAAGTAAGGCGAGACCTGTAAACATCCTGTAAATGTTATACGGGCGGCGCTGGCTGCCAGACGGCGAGGTTGAGGCACCGAGGGCAGATACAAAAGGAAAGGGCCCGGGTAATCTGCGAGTCCCAATTTAAATTGCGCTCTCGCTGACTAGCCGAGCCCATCCTGCCGCCGGAACGTTGCCCAAGCGGGGGAAAAGCTTTCCTTTACGATACTTTTGACTTAAGATTTGGCTTAATATCCGATAGTAGGCCCATGGCAAGCAAATTGCGCTGCATTGTATCCTTTATCCGCGCCTCCAGCTCATCCATGCCGAACGGCTCAGTGAGGTAATTATCAGCCCCCAGATTGAGGCCTCTAACCTTGCCTATGCCAGCCCCCCAAGCACTGAGCATCATAATCGGCACCTGGGACCATTGCCGTATGCGCAGACATATCTCAATTCCATCCAAATCAGGCATCATTATATCAACCACCACCAGGTCAGGGTTTTCCTTATCCAGCTCTGCTTTCAGGTCCCAACCAAATTGCTGGGTGTTGATAAGCTGATAGTCTTTATTGCCAAGGTTTTGCTGCAGCAACCCCAGCATTACAGGGTCGTTTCCGACAATAAGGATTTTAATCTTTGCCATGCCATTAGCCTCCTCGCTCTCATTAATGCTGAGAATAGACTAACATCTAAGTTATAAACAGAGCATAAACGCCAATACCTTTTTGATAAATATCTTGTAAGGATAAAAGTTAATGGCCGGAGGAGACATGCGAGGCTATTCAGAGGGAAATAGCGCTTGAAGGGTGATAATCCACAAAAAAAGCGGGAGGGCCAGGCTTAACGCTGGCAAAACCCTCCCGCCATTCCACGCCGCTAGAAACGATGTGCCTTTTAGGCACATCCAACTAAAGGCAATCTAATGCTATCCGGGCTATTTCTTTCAGCTTCCAGACTCGCCAAACGGCTTCCCATTCCGTTCCAGAATCCACTTGGCAATGTCTTTCGCTTTGTCGGCATCCCAGAGCCGCCTCTTTTTCCCGCTGGGCTTGCCCCCGGTGAATTCTTCGGTGAGCATGGAATATTTCTTCCCCTTGCCCGGATACTCGGGGTTCAAGACTACAATAGCCAGGCAATCACCGAAGATGGGCGGGAGCTTGTAGCTAATCGATTTTTCCGGTGTGAGCTGCTCAATTTCACCGGCCAGGGCATCCTGAGGAGATAGCTTCTTCGCTTTCTCCGGCTTCGCTGCCGCCGTTGATGTTCCCACTATGGTGGGAGCCGTCACCATTTGTTTTTTCTTCCCAAACATCTTTAGCCTCCCTATCGTCTTATCTTTACCATTTCAATATATTAACTGTTGCAATTGCTTTCCACCTGTGCTATAAAAGATACACAATTAAGGTTTACAAAAAAATATTTGAAAATCAATATTATATAGTGATATAATATACATGAAATATTATACATGTATATTATGGCATTGTCAAGTGCATCTTAAATCCTGAATTCTAATCTTAAGAGGGGGAAAGGTACGATGCCTGAATGGATGTTCCTTACCAATCACGCCCTCGTCCTCAGCTATATCGCCAAGAATCCGCGCATACTGGCGCGGGACCTGGCCACATCAATCGGCATTACGGAAAGAGCAGTGCGCAAGATTATAGCCGACCTTGACGCTTCTGGATATGTCGACAAGAGAAAGGAAGGCAGGCGCATCAGGTACAGCGTCAACCCGGAGCTATCGCTGAGGCACTGCACACACTGGGAAATAGCCATCGGCGATTTTCTCAAAGCTCTGGGCTGGAAAAAGCACCACCAGCACAACTGAATCGCCTGTGTCGAAAGCGAAGGAAAGCCCATAGGTTGAAGCATTAGCCTCGGGTCACCTCCGGAAGCAACTGCGCTGGCGCTGCAAATACCTTTTAAGAGGCCATGGCAAGGTGGTAGCCAACGCCGGGAACGGTGAGGATATATTCAGGGTTCGCCGGGTCCTGCTCAAGCTTCCTCCGCAGCCGACCGACAAATACCCGCAGGTATTCCTTCTCCCCGCAGTATTCGCTCCCCCACACGCTTTGCAAGAGCATGCCATGGGTTAGAACTTTGTTGGCGTTCACCGCCAGTTGTTGCAAAACCGAGTACTCCGTTGGCGTGAGCGTTACCTCTTTGCCGCCTATGGTAACCCGCCTCTTGGCGAAGTTAATCTCCATGTCTTTGTAGACGAAATTGGGCTGGACAGGGTCAGCTTTACCGGCGCTTGAGTGGCGCAGCGCCGTCTTGATACGCGCCATCAGTTCGGCTATGCCGAATGGCTTGGTGAGATAGTCATCAGCGCCCAGCTCCAGGCATTTGACCTTGTCCTTCTCGTCCCCCCTGGCGCTGAGGACAATGATAGGAACAGCAGACCATTCCCGCACACGACGGCACACTTCTACCCCATCCACCCTGGGCATCATAAGGTCAAGTATGATGAGGTCAACGAAATCCCTCTGCACCACATCCAGCGACTCCTCGCCATCCATGGCGGTGGTCACCTCATAACCCCTGGCCTTCAGATTAGTGCAGAGCAATCTCAATATTGACGGGTCATCGTCAACGACAAGGATATGCGTCTTATTCATGGTTTCCCCCTCCGTTGGTCGGCAGGCTGAAGCAGAATTTAGCCCCTCTGCCCTCCTCGCTCTCCACCCATATCCGCCCACCGTGCGCTTCAATAATGCCGCGGCAGATGGCAAGTCCCAGCCCTGTTCCATTTCTCTTTTCCTTGCGGTGGTCCTGCACCTGATAAAAGCGGTCAAACACCTTCTCGCGAAGCTCTGCGGGGATGCCCATGCCTTCGTCAGTCACGCTGATGACAACCTCTTTGCCGTTAGGATTGGCGCCGATGGAGATGCGCGTGCCTTCCGCGGAATATTTCACCGCATTCTCCACCAGGTTGGTAAGGACTTCGCCTATACGCACTTCATCAACTACTACCGGCGGCATCCCTGCGAGCAAATCAACAATAAGCGAGTGCTTGGAGGCCAGCTTGCCCAACCTGCCTTTCGCCGACTCTACCACCTCGGCCAGGTCACACGGCTCTTTCCTAACCTCCAGCGCGCCGGATTCAAGGCGCGACATCGTAAGAAGGTCTTCCACCAGCCGGGTGAGCCTGTCAGCATCATTGTCAATGGAAAGCAAGAAATCGCGCCAGGCCTGTTCATCAAAGTCAACGTCCGGCTGCAGCAGGCTATTGGCCGAACCCTTGATTACGGCCAGCGGCGTGCGCAGCTCATGGGATACATTGGCCAGAAACTCCGTGCGCATGGCATCAAGCTCCTTGAGTGCCTTGACGCTGGATGCCTCTTCATAAAGCTGCGAATTCTTCACCGCGATGGAAATCTCGCGGCCGATAGCCATGAGCAGCTCGACATCCCTGGGAGTTAATAGTCGCTCGCGGCGGCTGGCAACACCAATAACCCCAATGCACTCCCCCACAATAGCCAGCGGGGCGCCGGCGTAAGACCGATAGCCTCCCTCTGCCAGTGGGGCCAGGCTTGTCTCGGCGACGGCGTCTATCCGTTTGATAACGATGGGCTCAACCTGGTTAAATACCCTGCCGATGACTCCGTCCTCAACTGCTTTCCCCAACCCCTCCACCGCCTGCGGAGCGAAGCCACAGCATCCCTTCAGCACCAATTTGTTATCCTCCAGAAGGTGTACATAACTGGCCTCAACATCCATGGCCTCGACCACCCTTTCCAGCGCCGAATCTATTATCTGTTGCAGGTCAAGCGACTTTGCCACCGCCTGGGACACCTCAAGAAGGATGCTGGTGTTGCGGTTGCGCTGCTCCAGCTCATCCATCAACCGCCTGTTCTCCAGGACCAGCCGCTGCTTCTCCAGCCCTCGCTTTATGACCGACAAAAGGTTCTCCGGATCAAGAGGCTTCTCCAGATAGGCGAAGGCGCCCCGGTTCACCGAATCAATGGCATTCTGGGCGGAAGAATAGCCGGTCAGCATTATGGCTATAATATCTGGATGTATTTCCAGCAGCATTGAGAGCAGTTCCGTGCCGTTGGCATCGGGGAGGCTTATGTCCAGAATGGCGGCGTTATAAAAGCGCTGCTTGCTCTTGGATACCGCCTCGCCTGCTGAAGGCGCAACATCCACATCAAAGCCCTTTATGTGCAATATGCGCTCAATGACCTCCAGGAAACCGAGGTCATCGTCAACTACCAGTATGCTTTCCTTATCCGCCATCTCCGCTCACTTCACAATGCAGTTTCTCGCTGATTTTGCTCACTAAATCCACCGCCTGCAATGGGTTAAAAGGCTTATAAAGGCAGGTGATTGCCGCAGCCGCCTGAGCCTTGTCCAGGGCGTCCTTAACCTCATCGCGATAGCCCGTCATCATAACGGTCATGATATCGGGATTGATTTCCTTGAGCCTCAGATATGTCTCCAGGCCGTCCATTTTAGGCAGCTTCACATCGACAAATGCCATCTCGCAGGCCTTATCCCTGCTTATCTTCACCGCCTCTTCGCCGCTGCCGGCGGCCAGCGCGCGGTATCCCTGCGCCACAAACGCCCTGGTCAACGTCTCGCAGATATCGGGGTCATCATCCACGACGAGGATGAAGCGGCTTGAGGCAACCTCTTTTATCAACTCTATCAGCTGGTCGATTCTTATCGGCTTGTTCACCACGCGATGAGCGCCTTCGTCAAGGGCCGTCCGTATAAGCTCCTGGTCAGAATAAGCGGTCATCAGGATAACCGTCGCCCCCGGGTTCATCTCCCTTATCCTTTGAAAGGCTTCCACGCCGTTCATCTCCGGCATGACGATATCCATCAGGGTAACGTCAAAATGGCCCGCCCTGAACTTATCCACAGCTAAAGCGCCATTGGCCGCCGTTTCAACGTTGAAGCCGCGCCGCTTCAATATCAGCGAGAAGGTCTCCAACAAATCTTCATTATCGTCAACTACAAGGACGTTTGTCTGCTCCGCCATGTTTACTTACCTCCTTTTTTTAAGGGCAGCCTGATGGTAAATGCCGTCCCCTTCGCCATCTCGCTGGCAACATCAATGCTGCCGCCATTCTCTTCAACAACCCTCTTGGTAATGGCAAGCCCCAGGCCAATGCCTTTGGGCTTGGTGGTGAAGAGCGGCTCAAATATCTTCCCCAGGTTCTCCTCTGGTATGCCGCATCCGCTATCTGCGAACCTGGCCCAGGCTGAACCATCCTCAACGCCGGTATCTATCCTGAGCTCTCCCTTTCCATTCATGGCCTGCACCGCGTTTGAAATGATGTTAACGAAGGCACGGCCCACCTGTTCAGCGTCAATCTTCACCATGAAGGAGCTGCCGTTAAGATTGGTGGCCACATTGATATTCTTCGGCACCGCTATCCACGAAAGGCTTTCCCTAATCAAAGTGTTAAGGTCGGTTTCCGCCTTTGCCGGCGGCTTCACGCGGGTGAAGTCAAGCAGGTCAGTGACTATCTTGTTTGATATATCTATTTGCTTATCCAGCAGCTTCAGCGTTTTAAGAGTTTCTTCATCAGCTTTATCGGACAGGCCCATATTAAGCAGATATACGCAGTTCCTAATCACGTTAAGGGGGTTCCTCAGCTCATGTCCCACGCCCGAGGCTAATTCCCCGACCGCAGCCAGCCTCTCCGAGCGAATGAGCTTTTCCTGCATATTTTCCAAATCGCTGGTCCTCTTCACGACCTCTTCTTCAAGCTGCTCGTAATAGCCCTGCAGCGACTGCTCCAGCTCAATCTCGCGGACGGCCCCGCCAATGCGCTCAGCGAGCGTTTTCACAAGGTGATTGTTCTTCTGTATATATGGGCTGCTCCGGACGGAGTATATATCAATATAGCCCAGCACCTCGCCGCCAACCAGTAATTCTTCCCTTACCTTGCAAGCAGTCTCGACGAAATCGCGACTCTCAAACACATCTTCGCGCAACGCTATCCTCACCCCTGTCTTCTGGGGATAGCCTATAGCCTGCGGGATGAGCTCCACCACCGATGCCAGGAAACGCTCCACGGAATCGCTCTCTTCAGCCGCTTTTCCCACATCATACAGACATTTAAGCTCTCTTACGCTTCTGCGGCGCTGCTCATCGCCTTTTTGCAGCATGGCGACCACCGAACCAACGGCGCTGAGGATTATGGCAAAAGCGGTGGGCTTGAGCAGGACGTTGGGGTAGGGGTCTATCAGCACGGAATAGGGCAGGATGAGCAAAGTAGAGGCAAAGGCAACCAGTATCGCCCATTTGGGGCCAAGCATATAAGCGGTATACACTACCGGCGCGAAAAACAGGATGCCGTAGAAGTCAATGCCATATAAGTTATGAAGCCTGTCCAGCGAGATGCTCAAGCTTGACCAGCCGAAGGCTTCGCCGAGGACGGAAAGGTAGTAAAGAATGGAGCAGGCAACCAGACCCGAGGTGATGACCCACAGGTGAGGATTTACCCCCCTTCTTTTAACATTATACTTATTGCCCATCTTTTCCCCCTTTTAGGGCGCGGTCGCTTCATCAGTCCGGCCTTCGCCCGGCATATCCAGCGAATACAGGCTCGGGCTAAACAGACACATCGCAGTTTCAGGCTACTACCACTCAATGTCAGAAGCAACCATGATACCCGCGGGGGGGGGGGGGGGGGGG
>CAYWUK010000031.1:0-11527 GCA_964461475.1 uncultured Dehalococcoidaceae bacterium | reverse complement strand
CCGCCCAGTATATCAATAGCCTGCGATACGCTAGCACTATTGATTGTGAGCGCCCGCACCGGCCCGGTGGACGCAGTATGTCAGGCCATCAACCGGATGGTAAAGGTGCCCAACTCCCTCACTGAATTTACGGTTAAATCGGTGACAGAAGGCATTGATGCCATCGGAGAGGTGCTGATTAGAATAGAGAGCGACGGCATAACCTATACCGGTCGCGGCGCTGATACCGATATCATCGTCGCCAGCGCCAGGGCTTATATTAATGCGCTTAACCGCCTGCTGGCCTCAAAGAAAAAGGCTGGCTGAGCACCCCTGAAGAAAATGGGCTGGGTCCCTTTTTAATAACTGGTGGTCGTCCTGGTTATATCTGGAAGGAAACTGCATTGACTTTAGCTGAGAAAATACTCGCTGCCCATGCCGATAAAAAGAAACTGAGTCCTGGCGAGTTCATAAACGCCCGCGTGGACATGATACTGGCCAATGATATCACCGCGCCCATCGCCATAAGGGAGTTCCGCCGCATCGGCATTGATAAGGTCTTTGACCCGACGAAGATTGTCATGGTGCCAGACCACTTTACGCCTAATAAAGACATCGCCTCCGCCGAACAGGTCAAGATGATGCGCGACTTCTGCCGCGAGCAGGGAATACTCTATTTTGAAGTTGGGCAGATGGGCATTGAACATGTACTCCTCCCCGAACAGGGCTTGGTGCTCCCCGGAGACATAGTTATCGGGGCTGATTCGCACACCTGTACCTACGGCGCTATCGGCGCCTTCGCCACCGGCATGGGCTCAACCGATATCGCCGCCGCCATGGCGACGGGCGACATCTGGATGAAGGTGCCACCATCAATCAAGATAGTTTACTACGGCAGCCTGGGCAAATGGGTGGGGGGCAAGGATTTAGTCCTCTATACCATCGGCGACATCGGCGTTGACGGCGCACTGTATTCGGCGATAGAGTTCACCGGCGAAGCCATAGAGACGCTCTCGATGGACGGCAGGTTCACCATGGCCAATATGGCCATTGAGGCCGGGGCGAAAGCTGGACTCTTCCGCGTTGACAACAAGACACAGCTTTACATAAAATCAAGAGCGAAACGTCCTTACCTGGTCTATGAAGCTGACGGCGATGCCCAATATGCCCGCGTTATTGAATACGACGTTTCAAACGTGGAGCCTCAGGTTGCATTGCCCCATTCTCCGGCCAACGCCAGGCCGGTGAGCCAGGTGGGGCGCATAGAAATAGACCAGGCGGTCATCGGCAGCTGCACCAACGGTCGCCTTGAAGACCTGCAGATTGCAGCACAGATAATGAAGGGGAAGAAAGTGCACTCAAGAGTACGCTGCATCATAATTCCCGGCTCGCAGAAAGTCTATCTGGAAGCCCTTGAGGACGGGCTTATTGAGACATTTATAAAAGCCGGCGCAGTGGTGAGCACGCCTACCTGCGGCCCGTGCCTTGGTGGGCACATGGGGGTCCTGGCCGGCGGCGAGAGGTGCATCTCAACCACCAATCGCAACTTCGTCGGCAGGATGGGAAGCACCGGCTCAGAAGTCTACCTGTCAAATCCAGCGGTCGCCGCTGCCAGCGCCATCAAAGGCAGGATAGCCAGCCCGGAAGAAGTGGTGCGGTAAAGCAACCTGTACTGAAAGCCCACAAAAGCTAAATAAGGAGATAGCCTTGAAATTCAAGGGGAAAGTACATAAATACGGCGCCGACGTAAACACCGACGTCATCATCCCCGCTCGTTACCTGAACGTGTCCGACCCCACAGAGCTAGCAAAGCACTGCATGGAAGATATAGACAAGGACTTCCTAGCGAAAATGAAGGCCGGAGATATAATTATGGCCAGCACGAACTTCGGCTGCGGCTCATCGCGGGAACATGCCCCGCTCTGCATCAAGGCGGCTGACATATCCTGCGTAATAGCCAAGAGCTTCGCTCGCATCTTCTTCCGCAACGCCATAAACATCGGCCTGCCGCTGCTTGAGTGCGAAGAGGCGGTGGATAACACCGAGTCGGGCGACCTTCTGGAAGTTGACCTCTCATCAGGCAAGATAAAGAACCTCACCAAGAATATGACTTTCACCGCCAAGCCCTACCCCGACTTCATGGCGGAGTTGATTTCGGCTGGCGGGCTCATTGAGCATACCAAAAACAGACTGGCAAACAGGAGGACAAAGAATGCAATCTAACCTGGTGGTGCTCCCCGGCGACGGCGTTGGCCCGGAGATTGTCACTGAAGCGGTCAAGGTGCTACAAGCGGTGGGGGAAAAGTTCGGGCACAGCTTCAATTTGCACTACGGCCTCATTGGCGGCGCTGCCATTGATGAGCTGGGAGTGGCACTATCGTCCGACGTTGTAAAAAGATGTCGCAAGAGTGATGCCGTACTGCTCGGGGCTGTAGGAAACCCCAAGTACGATGACCCCAAAGCCCCGGTACATCCTGAGGACGGCCTGCTGGCGCTTAGGAAAAACCTCGGCTTGTTTGCCAATCTGCGTCCGGTAAAAGTATTCCCCCTGTTGGTTGACTCCACAAGTTTGAAGCCGAAAGTCATCGAGGGGGTGGACTTCATATTCGTGCGCGAGCTTACCGGCGGCCTGTACTTTGGCCGACCCAAGAGGAGATGGCAAACATCCCGGGGGCGAAGGGCCATAGACTCAATGGCATATTCGGAGCAGGAGATAGAGCGCATCGTCAGGGTGGGCTTTGAGTTGGCCCGCGTGCGGGGCAAGAAACTGGTCTCGGTGGACAAGGCTAACGTGCTTGAGTCGTCACGACTGTGGCGGCAGGTGGCCGTGGAGGTGGCGGCCAATTACCCGGATGTCTCGCTGGAGCATATGCTGGTTGATGCCTGCGCCATGAGGCTTATCCAGAACCCGAGATACTTTGACGTCCTCGTCACTGAGAACACCTTTGGCGACATACTCACCGATGAGGCATCAATGCTGGCCGGCTCAATGGGGATGCTGCCATCGGCCAGCCTGGCCGGTGTGCCCAAAGAAGGGACGAATATATTCGGCCTTTATGAGCCTATTCACGGTAGCGCCCCCCGCCGCGCCGGGCTCAATATGGTCAATCCCATCGCCACCATCCTCAGCGTCGCCATGATGCTGCGCTACTCGCTCAACCTGCACATAGAAGCCCGGGCGATAGAGCAGGCGGTGGAAAATGTGCTCAACGAAGGCTACCGCACCTACGACATAATGGACACGGGCAAAACGCAGGTGGGCACCAAGGAGATGGGCGACCTGATTGCTCAGAGGGCGGGAGGATAGCATTGGCATGGTAGAGCTTTACGATACCACCTTGCGCGATGGTGCCCAGAGCGAAGGCATCTCCTTCTCCGTGGTGGACAAGCTGCACATCGCCCAGAGGCTTGACGAGCTTGGCATTCATTTCATAGAGGGCGGATGGCCCGGCTCCAACCCCAAGGATGCCGAATTCTTCAGCAGGGCAAGAAATCTCACCTTCGCCAATTCCAAACTGGTCGCATTCGGCAGCACGCGCCATCCCGGGGCGAGCGCCGAAAAAGATGCTAACATCCTGGCGCTGGAAAGCTCCGGCGCAGGAGTAGTCACCATCGTCGGCAAAAGCTCGGAGATGCAGGTCACTCAGGTGCTGGAGACCTCCCTGGACGAAAATATCACTATGGTTGCCGACTCCATACGCTACCTCAAGGCAAAGGGCCTCACCGTCTTCTTTGATGCCGAGCATTTCTTTGACGGCTTCAAGGCCAACCCCACCTATTCCCTGCGTGTCCTGGAAGCTGCTGCGGAAGCCGGCGCCGACCGCCTGGTGCTATGCGATACCAACGGAGGCGCGCTGCCCGATGAAATAATAGCTGCTATCGATGCCGCTCAAAAGGCAACGCCGGTTCCGCTGGGCATTCACGCTCATAATGACGCTGAACTGGCGGTGGCCAACAGCCTGGCTGCGGTGCGGGCTGGCGCCACCCAGGTTCAGGGTACCGTAAACGGGTATGGCGAGCGCTGCGGCAACGCCAACCTCTGCTCCATCATCCCGGCGCTTAAGCTCAAGATGGGGATTGATTGCATCGACGATAAACAGCTAGCTAACTTAACCGAAGTATCGCACTATGTGAGCGAGGTGGCGAACCTCCCGCCGCTCAGTTTCATGCCTTATGTCGGCAGCAGCGCCTTCGCTCATAAGGGAGGCCTGCATGTCTCCGGCTTATCAAAATGGGACCTCAGCTACCAACATATAGACCCCGCCAAAGTGGGCAATAAACCCAGAGTTCTGGTATCGGAACTATCGGGGCGGAAAAACATCGCATATAAGGTGAAGGAGCTTGGCCTGGAGCTGGCGCTCAGCACCGAAGAAGCCCGTAACCTGCTGGAACAGGTAAAGCAGTTGGAGAGCCGTGGGTTTCAATACGAAGGGGCCGAAGCTTCTTTTGAGTTGCTGGTGCACCGGGCGAAACAGGACTATAAGCCGGCCTTTGAGCTTGTGGACTTCATAGTAATCGTGGAAAGAAGGAGACGCCCTTCCACCCGGAATAACCTGGAAGAGATGTTATCCGAGGCGATAGTGAAGGTAAAAGTGGGCGACGAGATAATGCACACCGCCGCCGAAGGCAACGGCCCGGTTAACGCCCTGGACCTTGCGCTGCGCAAGGCGTTATTACAGTTTTATCCCAGCCTGGCACAGGTCAGGCTGGTTGACTATAAGGTGCGCATCCTAGAGGAGAGCGTCGGCACTGAGGCGCAGATTCGTGTCCTCATTGAGTCCAGCGACGGCGTCAACACATGGCGCACCGTCGGCAGTTCAACCAATATCATTGAAGCCAGCTGGCTGGCGCTGCAAGATGGACTGGAATACTGGCTAATCAAAAAGGGCGAGAAAACCAGTAACTCAAGGGGCCAGTAACCGTACTGCCGTCCTGTTTCAGGTTCAGGCTTCCTGTTCGCTCACCTTTGACGCTTGATTTCCTCTCACCGTATTTACCATCTGAGCAATATAGTATAATATTTATAGTAAGGGATTAGGCCATTTAAAAAAACAGGGGCTGAGGAATAAAATGGGCGATATTAAAAGTGCTCTGGAAATAGCCATGGAAAAGGTGGAAAATATAGGCAAGGCGACTGATGAGGAGCGCCTGAAGTGGAAATACGTGCCGGAAGGAGAAAAACTGGCCATTAAATACATGGAGAAGGACTGTAATTTACTCGCGGAGCTGAGCCGCTATGAGGAAAAGGCCAGGAAAAACGTAACCGATGGCATTATTGAAGTCCTTGTCCGAAATATACTCCTGCCGGCGAACGACATGGCAAGAAAGGGCACCCAGAGGGCAATGGAAGGAATAAGGACCATAAAGCAGGATAAAGCCGCCGTGGAAAACGTGTTCAGCGGCATGAGGAAGATTTTTGACCACTATGGCAAGCAGGGAGAGCAGCAGAGGAGGCAGGCCTACGAATCATTGAAAGCTGATGTTGCCGAAAAGCTGCAGCAGGCGGTGCAACAGCAGCTGGGGCCGATGGCTAGGGTCAATATAGACGTGGAAAGGCAGCCCCAGTTCCTTGAGGAGTGGCAAAGGCTAAAAGCCCAGCTTGATTCACAGTACACCAAACTCCTGGACGAATATAAGCACGAATTATTGAGCATAGCATAACGATAAAGGGGAAAGCCGATAAGGGAAATGCCATGGATATTGATGAGGACATGATACGTTATGCCGCCGAACATACCGAGATAGTAAGGCCGCCCAGGCAGGCCCTATCCACCTTCGGCATAACCAACATATCGTATTATCTGGTTACCGAGCCCTCTTATTCGGAAACCGACAAGGAGACAAGCGAAACGGTAATCAGAGAAGGCAAGGTAATCACCCAGAAGCCCAGAATAGTAACCCCCTATTATCTCTCCCGACTTGAAGGCTTCAGCAGCGACGCGCGTAGATATTTTGAGATGCTGCTTAGAGAGAATGGCTCCAATGCCCCGGGGCTCCTTTATTCCTATAAGAACGAGCCTGCGGAGCTGAGCATAGCCTCGGAAAACTTGGCGGCCATAGTGGATAAGCTGAACGCTGAGATTGACAAGCGCGGCGATCCTCTCGCTTCTATCATCAAAGGAGAAGACGCGTTGTGGGATGTATCCCTGTTTAAATTCATCTACGAAATAACCAGGGGCTCGGTAAAGAATAACCTGATGCAGCTGGGGGCAAGGGGGCTGCTGGATGTGGACTCCAGAGGAATTCCCGTTGAGGCCAGGGTGAGGATTGAGGAGCTTTTCACCCGCGTTTCAAGGGGAGAGTGCAGCCCCCATGATCTTGAGAACGAACTGGAACGTTGGGGCATATTTGAGGAATATCAAGACAGGTTCTTCTCCATTTTCAGGAGAAGATGAGAATGCCCCTTTGCCAATATTGCCGAAGATGCGCCCAGGCTTCGCTCGATATTCAGCAGGCACTTTTAGCTTAACATAATAGTAGGGCAGGAATTTTATCATGGAAATAACAGAAATTGAAGCCAGAGACCTTTCTGAAGCGTGGTTCCTCTGCCTGTGCAAAGTGCTCACCGAGGGATATGAGTATAAGATTGAGCGCGGCAGCTATGTCGGCCAGCAGCGCAAGGAGCTGGACTTCGTCGTCGTCCATATAAAACACCCGGGGACAATGCCCCTGGTGCCGGATGTGCCGCAGGGAGTGCCGCCGCCAAGCACCATGGACTACGTGGAGAGCTATCTGCCTTATTTGATGACCGCCCACAAAAGCGAAGGAGAGCAATATACCTACGGCCAGTATCTGGAGACGCAGATAGCCGAAGTGATAAAAATGTACAAAGAGGAAGGCTATAATACCAATCAGGCCTTTATGGCAGTAGGAGATAACCACTCCATCTACCTTTCCGATCCGCCCTGCCTGAGGATGATAGATACCAGAATCCGCCACGGCAAGCTGAATTTCGTCGTTTACTTCCGCTCCTGGGACCTCTGGGCCGGCTTCCCCTCAAACCTGGCGGCGATTCAACTACTCAAGGAATACATGGCCAGCGAGGTAGGAGTTGAGGATGGCGAGATAATTGCCATGAGCAAAGGCCTGCACCTCTATGAATATTCATGGGAACTTGCCATGGTAGCGGCGCGGATGAACTGCTAGACATTATCTTATAATAAGGTCTAGAGCCTAATTACCTGCTTTGCCTGTGGACTTCCTGCTGATTCTGGCAAAATACCATCAGTCCATTTACATAGCATCAGGGAATAGAATTGAGCATGTTCCGATTTAGAGTCTCAGCTATTGTCATTGCCGTACTGCTTCTGGTTTCTCCGCTGGGTACAAGCTGCGCTCCCAAGAACTTTGATAGCCTGCTCCGGCCGATTATCAGGCCATACATCTTTAATCTCGCCACCTATGAAATAAGCAACATCCTGGACGGAATCCCCGAGGTGTTCTCGGCAAAAACGCCCCAGAGCAGGGAGGATGATGTCAATGTAGTCAGCGAATATTTCAACACGGCTGAGCGGATTAAGGAACTGAACTCGGAGATAGAAGAATACAAAAATAGCCCCAATCTCACCCGACTAAAAGCCGAACTGGCCAGGTTACAAAAACAAAATGGGGCCCTAACAGACAAGGTGGAGAAAATACTGGAAAGCCAGATAAGAGAGGTGCTATCCCAAGAAAATATCTTTAATCCGGCGGATGAATTTCTGAATACAAAAATAGGTTTCCCGCCAGTCAATTTCAAGCTGGAGGAGCCACCTCATCTGCTGGTAATTTCCCCAAGGGATAAGATTGAGAGCATAAGAGAAATTCTGCTGAAGCAGCCTATGAAAACCGACGAAATGGAGAGCATTGAAGCGGCAGTGGATAAGCTCGGCGTTTCTTCGCTGGTGGTAAACCTGGGCGGCCTGGCTATCTATCCCAGTTTCGTCACCGACGACAGCGGGCTTCGCTTTGCCATTGACACCGCCGCTGAAGAATGGACACACCAGTACCTTGCCTTTAAGCCATTGGGTTTTCGCTATGTGCTGGATTTAACCGGCCTCGCGCGCAATTATGAGGTTGCCACGATGAATGAGACCCTGGCCAGCATGACAAGCAAAGAAATCGGGACTATGTTATACAAGGAATACTACCCTCAGGAAGGCCAAGACGGAAGCGAACAGGAGTCAACATATTTTGATCAGAAGATGAGAGAAATAAGAAAAGTGGTGGATGAATACTTATCAAAGGAAGAAATTGACCAGGCGGAGCAATACATGGAACAACAGAGACAACATCTGGTGGCTAACGGTTACAAAATCAGAAAGCTGAATCAGGCCTACTTCGCCTTTAATGGGAAATACGCTGACCGGCCTTCTTCCATCAGTCCCATTGGGGCTGAATTAGCGGAATTGAGAAGCCAGAGCGCCTCTCTGAAAGACTTTCTTAATACTGTGGCGGCGATGACCAGTCGCCAGGACCTTTTGGCCAACCTCAAGCAGAAGTAAAAGCGTCCCTGGCGCGATTCGAACGCGCGACCCGCTGCTTAGAAGTTATACAACGAAATATTTTCTTAGTGATTTTGAAGCTGAACTAGGGTTTTGTGTCTATTCCTATTTTAGCTTCAAATTTCCGTTTTTGGCCTACCTCCATTAAATGGTTGGTGCCAAATTAGCGCCATAATATTCCACCTGCTCTTGATTGACGTGTGCCCGAGATATAAAATGATGTATCATATTTCTCAAGGAAAGATGCCATGATCAAGTTAAAGGAAAATCACTTAGAATGGGCGTTAAAGCATCTCCAAAGATATTCGCATAGTGATTTTTACCCGAAATTATTTGAAATCTCAGCAATATCTCATAATTGGCAAGAAGTGAAAGAATAT
This sequence comes from uncultured Dehalococcoidaceae bacterium, assembly GCA_964461475.1. GTDB lineage: Bacteria > Chloroflexota > Dehalococcoidia > Dehalococcoidales > RBG-16-60-22 > CAYWUK01. The sequence goes on along the minus strand of CAYWUK010000031.1, from coordinate 2,685 downwards.
CTGCTTTCGATTGATATGTCTACTTATGAGCCCAAATCACCGATGATTTGTCTTGCTCCAAAACCAAATGGCAACTATAGAGTAGCCCATCAACTGGAGCCAATCGATTCTTTCATATACACTGCTTTGATTCGGGAGATATGCGAGATAATTGAAGAATATCGGATTCCAGAATCAGAAAACATAGCTTGTTCATATCGAATTAAACCAGACATGGAAGGTTCCTTTTTTTCAAAAGAAACCGGTTGGGATACTTTCACGGCGGGGACCAACGAACTATCCAAGCAATTTGAAGATGGTTATGTTATAGTCGCTGATATTACTGATTTCTACAACCAAATATATACTCACCGCATTAACAGCCTCATATCGGAAGCAAGCAAAGGCGTATTCGATGAACAAGCTAAAATAATAGAGAATTTCCTATTGGCAATGAATAGGAATACTTCCAGAGGTATCCCAGTAGGTCCTGCCCCAAGCATTATCCTTGCCGAATTAATAATGGGTAGCATAGATAATATCATTCTCAACCATACTAAAGATTTTGTAAGGTATGTGGATGATATCAGAATATTTTTTAACAACATCGAAGACGCAGTAACCACGCTCCATGAACTCACTTATTATTTATATTCTTTTCATAGATTGGTTTTTTCTAGTGAAAAAACAAAAATTCTAACCGTTAAAAGGTTTATCGAGAAATATATTATCGACGAAGAAAAAGAGGAAAAGACCGCCATCATGGCCGAAGCCGATGAGCTTGCAAATGAGAAGATCAAAGAACTGATGGAAAACCTACCTCCTTACAGTGACGACTTTGATTATGATGAAGCATATGAAGAGACACTCAACAAAATTCTAAGTGAAGAACAATTCAAGCTCTTATCGCGGGCATATCACCAGATGTTTGAAAAAGCTGTTTCGCAACCAAGAGATTATGCTCTGCTTAGGCATGTCCTTCGCCAATCGGCTAGATATCGTATCCGTAGCCTGTTTCCACTTGTTTTAAAGTATTTCTATAGAATCCGGCCGGTGATACGCGAGGCAGTCATTTATTTAAACTCCGTTGCCAATGAAAAACTAATCAAAGACAATAAGGAAAGATTTGAAACAATATTTTCTCATTTCTATATGAAACTTCCATTTATTAATTTATGGGTTTCGTATTTATTGCAAAATGAAGGTTTTAACAAAATAGGGCTTCCATCAAATTACGAACGCATTTTCACGGTCAGAGAACAAGCCTTAATAGCTCTCAGAAAAAATGACACAACTTGGATTAGAAATTTACGTGATAAAATAGACTTACTTGGCCCATGGGACAAAAGAGCAGCGTTATATTCCGCATCAGTTCTACCTCTAAGCGAAATGCAACCACTAGTGAAAGCCATTGCAGCAAGTGGTGATATCATAGACAAATCCATAGCCTCATTCTTGATCTCTAAAAAGAAAACTGGAAAATAATTGCTATCAGGGCGAAGTCGAAGTTGCCTACCCGATTTAACGGCCTTGCCAGCTATGATTTGCTCTAGACCGAGCGGAGGTGTGGACGGCTATTCTTCAATAGTCACTTAATACTAGTTTGTTACCCCAGGGCTAATAATCTGAGAAATGTTCAACAATACATTTAGTGTGTGTATTCCGGTGAAACCAGGCCATCCTATAACACATGGCCCACTTTGCTCCGGAAAACGCATAGTGACGACCTTATTTTGTGACCGACATTTGTTGAAGCCAAATCCCGTATCGCATGAACGCATCATCTTCCAAACGCTCTCCAATGATATGAAACCTAATTTTGAGAAAAAACCGACAGATGTGCTGCGAGCATGTGTTTGAATTATGAGCGGGGTCTTATCTCGAATCAGACGGAATAATTCTTCGACAAGCAGCCTTCCGACCGCTTTTTTCTGAAAGTCCGTTTTCACTGCAATGTGACGTATTTCAATTTCATTACTGGATAGCCAATTAGCTACAAGCGCTCCAATAATAACCTTGTTGTCAACAGCAACGATATCTATTTGAGGCTTAGCGAGTTTAAACGATTCGCGTATATCCCGTTTGAAGTTGAGGGGCTTCCATAGAACATCCCATAATAGCTGATCCAATTCGTTTTTCTCTTGATAACTAATCGCTTGGTTAATATCCACGATGATATTATATCCGATCAAAAGGTGACAAGGTAACAAAACGTTTATTGCATAATCGGAGTGGATTAATAATGCACTTTTGTTGCATCCGAGTAGACATGGCAATGTCTTCATGCATCTAGGAATAAGAATGTCCTCTCTTAAATCTGGTTAATGACACACGCCGAATAAGGAGGAGGCAATACTTTTCTTGACCAACCTCTTCATTTTGGTAGTTCTGATTTCCATGAAGGTGCCATCTGGTTTGTACCCTTCGCTTCAGTACGTACTATGTCACTTGCGGTTTCCATGGGGGGAAATGACACGCTAGTTCTGCCACGCATCAGCGACAGCAGCATGCCAATGGCCGCCAAAGGAATAGCTAAGAGGGCCGCCGCATGGAGACCATTGGTAAAGGCCGTGTCGATTGCCGCTCGTGCTGCCGGGTCAGAGGCGACGGAAGCCATCTGCATTGGCGACGGCAGGCCTTGGAGTGTGAATGCTCCTGTCGTGGCAAACGCGGCAAAGACCGTCCCGCCAAAGGCTATACCCAGAC
>CAYWUK010000030.1:0-11988 GCA_964461475.1 uncultured Dehalococcoidaceae bacterium | reverse complement strand
GGCCTGCTTATCGCTGGCGATATCAACGGCCATTCGTGCTATTTCTATTGCGTCCAGAACGCCTGCCTCCGCTCGTATTTCACTTTAGATTATAACATAGTGGAGCATTGCTACTATGCTTGCCTGGCTATTCCAGCCACCAGCCGCACCTTGCGCGGCGCTGCCGCCCATACGGAAATTGCTTGAGTCAGGCTGGTAAATATGACCAGCCAGAAGGCCAGCGAATAGTTTCCCGTAACATCAAAGATATAGCCGAACAGCCAGTTCCCCAAACTGACACCCAGCCCGTAGCCTATATTGATGAAGCCGAAGATTGCGCCGAAGTGTTTCCCCTGAAATAAGTCCGCGGAGGCCGAAGAGAAAATCGGCCCGCATGCCCCGCTGAAGAAGCCAAATAAGATGGCATAAGAGTAGAGCATCCAGACCGATGAAGTACCGTTAACAAGTAGCAGCATGACTATGCCTGTAATTGATGCCAGCGAGCCCAGCGTGAGAGCAACTTCCCGTCCGATAATATCGGAGACAAAGGCGCTGAGACGGCCAAAGAAGGTCATTATGGCGTAGATTGTAAGCAGGGAGGCGGCAAACATGGCGCTGAAACCGATATCGGTGACGAACGCTACCTGATGGTTCAGTATCGGCGTCAGTGCACAGCCCTGGCTCGCCACCAAGGCAAATAGTGCCCAGAAGCGGCGTTCTTTTAACGCCTTCTGCAGCGTCCATTCTGTGGCAGCCCATTTCTTATCAACAACAAGCTTGTTCGGGGCTGTCAGTGAGTCGCCTGCACCTTCCTCCGGCAAAGTGTCGCCGTCAGGAAGTAACCCCTTATCCTGAGGCCTGGCACAGAGCAGGAAGGCTAACGGGATGATGATGGCCATGCTGCTGGCTGCCATAACCAGATAAGTATTACGCCAGCCCAGCGAAAGTATCCCCAGTTGAATGATGGGAATCAATATAAACGGCCCGCGCGTCCCGACCAGGGCGAAGCCGAGCGCCGTTGCCCTTTTCTTGACGAACCAGTTTGATATCAGGGCGCTGTTGGGGGTAAAACCTGCCATGGTGGTGCCCAGGGCTACGAAGATGCTGTAGAAGAGGACGAAGTGCCAGAAATCATGGCTCTGGCTGCTTCCGGCAGTGCCAATGGCGAGCAGGATGGCGCAAAAAATAAAGAGTTTTCTTGGGCCGAACCTGTCAATCAGTGCGCCGCCCACGGGCGCGGCGAAACCGTAAATTATTGAAGCTATTGAGAATATAAGAGCCGTGTCTGCCCGGCTCCAGCCGTATTCTTCAAGGATGGCAACATAGAAGACTGGCCAGGAGAGATATATGCCGTAGGCGGTAATCATGATGATGAGGGAAGCGGCAACGACGACCCAGCCGTAGAATATTTTGCCGCGCGGACTTGTAGCGTCTTTCTGCATTTAGTGAATCTGTTCTTCAAACGCCAGCTTGATGTTTTTAGTATTTTACCCCGTATATAACTGCCAATACAACCTGAGCACTGTTCATCTGGGGCGAATTCGGGTATAATTTCAGTACGTGGCCTGCCAGCGTGGCTCAGGGGTAGAGCAGCGGTTTCGTAAACCGCCGGTCGTCGGTTCGAATCCGACCGCTGGCTCCAGCTCGTCAACGATTTTCTCAGTAAACCGCTGCTGTGAGTCCAATTCCCTGATAAACTTGTCACTACGATATTAAAACTTTAAGCCGGCTTAAAGTTTATGTAATTGTCATGCAGGTACGGGATTGAAAAGCTGACATGTTTTCCGCTAGTGGAAAACCCTGATATCGCGCGCCACGCCTCTGTGGATTGAGATAATTCCACCTCAACTCACCCTTGGCTTGTTGACTTCTTCCTGAATGGGGCGACGCAAGCAATGACAGTGAGATGAGAGATTTTGGTCAATTAAAGAGACGACCAACTTTTCTATAGGAAAGACACAGCAAGCGGAGTGGCACTAATTCCTAGCCATAACGCGCATTTCAGACCACAAACCAGGCGTTTGTGAGCAGATTGCATTTTATACTATATTACTCTAAATTGACCTTATTTACCAAGTGTTATAGTATATCACTAATAAGACAGCGTCTATTGTTGACCGAGATACATAAGGACACTACGCATGTTTTCTCAAAGTAGCAGACTAATACAGACAAAAAACGAAAATCTTCATCGGGTTTTGATCAGGCAAAAGGGAAGGCGTAAAAGATTGCTTTGAATACCCATTTCTATAATTTGGATTGTGTTATGATTCCAAGGTCAGACCAGATTGGTGATATAGACCATATTGGAGATTGCAAACCCTCAAGCAGAAGATCAGCGATGAATTGACAAAGACAATTGCGTAGCTAGAAGTCCGTGGTCGAAATCTGCCACTGGATACAAATGCTTTGGGAGGGTGTGATTGACCGGAAAACGTTTAGAATTGCTGGCGTTTCTAGGCGTCATGATTATTTATGCTGGCCTTACTTCCTATAAATTAGCCGATTATCCCCCCATAGGTTACGACGACTTTGCTTCAGCTCAGCCAGCATACCAGCTTCTCACGCAGGGACATTTTGCATCGGCATATTCCATTCCCTGGTATGTCAACCATTTTCTCATGTTTATCTCCTTCAAAGTGTTTGGCCTGGGGGTGGTGCAAATAAAGCTGGGTGCGGTTTTTATGGGTGCCATCTTAATTCTAATAACCTATTTAATTGCTAAGAAACTATTTTCTGCAAAGGTGGCAACTATCGCTATATTGCTTCTTGTTGCTGATGCTGCTTTTTTTAATACTGCTCGCTGGGGGCGCCCTGATATTGTTGCTGCGGCATTCTTTATGTTGTCGTTTTATGTTTTTCTTCTGGCCCGAGAGCGTCAATCGAACTTCCTATTCTCTCTCTCAGCTATAGCTCTAGGGGCAAGCGTTTTTTCTCATGAAAATGGCTTATTCTTGGGCGTTCCTATTATGTATCTGTTATTGCTGCTTGATTTAAAAGGGGCTTTCTTCAAAAGAAGCCCTTTCTGGGCTTTCTCCTTAACCCTGTTGTTGGTTGCTCTTCCCTACGTCATTAATATCGCCTTGAATTTCTCGGATTTTAAAAGAGAAGTCGGTTTCTTTATTAGCACAAGCGGTGAGAGCATAGGGGGATTTGTTTTCTATCATCAGTCTCCTTTTTCCCTATTTTCAGGCGAGGTAACTGAAAGGTGGCGCGGCTATATAGCAAATAACTCTCTTACTTTTGGGCTATTTTTACTGGCTATAATTAATGGAATCATAAAAAGAGATAAATCAAGCAGGCTTATAGTTATCATTGTCATCGCTATGCAGTTGTTGTTTATCCTGATAAAGAAGAACAGTTTCTATTTAGTCTGGATGACCCCTCTATTGTACATACTGCTTTCCTCCTTGTTTGTTGATTCTTTTTATCGTTTAGTGGCAAATAGTAAGGGGCGTATCTTAGAATTATTTAAGTCCAATCGATTTGCTGTCTTATTAGCTGCCTTCTTAATTTTTGTGGTAGTTTTCAGCGCTTCCTTGAGGATTGTTGAGGCCACTTTAGGTTCAGATAGTTATGGTTACATAAGTGCTCAGTTAAACGGTTCCCTCCCCCCTGAGGCCAAGGTTTTGGGACCGGGGCTTTTCTGGTTGGCATTGCACAACGATAAAAACCTCCAGAGCTATGGGCTGGCTTTGCAGTACGCAACGGAGAAGAGGAAAAATGCGCCGGATTTCAGCGTGGAACAAGCCATCTATGCGGTATTGGAAGACTTGAGACCTGACTACGTAATTTACCAGGAAAATGACATCCCCGCCTTTCTGCCGGTAAGGTTGGCCCTGAAGCAATTTTTCGTTGATTCGCGGTCTGTTAAAGAAACAGTCATCGCTGGAGGGCCATCTTATGGCGAAATTGAAGTTTGGAAGATAAATTGGAACGAAAAATAAATCAACCAAATTTGTTTAGATTAGAGTTCTCATGTAAAATTGTCGTAATAGTTTTACCATCGTTTATGGAGGATAGCTGATTGAGCCTATCTTTGGTGATTCCTTTCTACAACGAAGAAAAGAGCGTTGAGGGCGTGGTAAATGACCTCATAAGTGAGCTGGAGAAGGCCGCCGTTGATTATCAACTGGTTTTGGTCAACAATGGCTCAATGGACGCGACCCCTCGGATGCTGGAAGGCCTGGCCGGGGAGAAGCCGGATAAAATAAGAGTGGTTCATGTTCCTCTTAACCAGGGCTATGGCTGGGGGATCATTAGCGGATTAATGGTTGCTGAAGGGGAATTTATCGGTTATCTTTGCGGAGATGGTCAAATTAGGCCGCGAGATGTGGTGAGGGTATTTGACAGACTGAAAGATGAGGGTTACGATTTAACCAAGGTCAAGAGGGTGGTGCGCAAAGATGGCATAATAAGGAAGGCTTTATCCATCGGCTATAACCTCTTGTTCCTGATTGCCTTTGATGTGAAGACGCTGGATGTAAATGGTAGCCCCAAGATTTTAAAAAGGGAGTTCATGAGTAAAATCAGCCCGACGGCGAAGGACTGGTTCATTGATGCCGAGATAATGATAAAGGCTAAATATCTCAATCTGAAGGTTGGCGAGGTGCCGGTGGGGTTCCTGGGCCGGGAAAAAGGGCGGTCACATGTGGATTTCATCACTATCTGGGAGTTCGCAAAAAATATCTTCAGATATAGACTTGGCGGAGGTATGAATGAATGGAAACAGAAAACGCTAAAGTCGTGATTCTCTGCGGGGGGAGGGGGGTCAGGTTTCAGGAAGCGACGGAATTTCGGCCCAAGCCGCTCGTTGAAATCGGCGGCAGGCCCATCCTCTGGCACATAATGAAGATTTATGCTCACTACGGGTATGATGACTTCGTCCTGTGCCTCGGTTACAAGGGCGATATGATTAAAAACTATTTCCTCAATTACCACCTGATGAACTGCGATTTTACCGTTAAGCTGGGAGATGGGGATAAGGCCACAGTTCACGGCTCATCCGGTGAGCAGAATTGGACGGTAACGCTGGCTGAGACCGGCTTGAACGCTATGACCGGGGCGCGCGTCAGGCGCATTGAAAAGTATATAGACACCGATTTGTTTTTGCTCACCTATGGGGATGCTGTGGCTGATATCAATATCAATCAATTAATAGATTTTCATCGCGCTCATAAGCGCATCGGCACCATAACTGCGGTTCGCCAGATATCAAGGTTCGGGGAGTTAAAGGCGGGGAGCGACAATATAGTCAAGGAGTTCAGGGAGAAGTCGGTGATTCATGGCGACCGCGTCAACGGGGGTTTCTTTGTCTTCGACCGCAGGCTGTTCAACTATGTGAGCGATGACGATGGCTGCGTCTTTGAGCGGGAGTCTCTGGAGCGGTTGGCTGGTGATGGCCAGCTGGCCGCCTATGCTCACGATGGTTACTGGCAGTGCATGGATACATATCGGGACTGGCAAGTGCTTAATCAAGACTGGGAAAGCAACGCCCCTGCCTGGAAGCTCTGGTAGGAGGTATGGCATGAGGGATAAGTTCTGGCAAGATAGAAGGGTTTTCGTCACGGGCTGTACCGGCCTGCTCGGGTCCTGGCTGACCAAAGCCTTGGTTGAACAGGGTGCTGAAGTTACCGGACTGATTAGGGACATTGTGCCCAGGAGTAATCTCAACTGGGGCGGGTTTAATAATCGCATTAATATCGTCCGCGGGGAACTGGAGGACTACTTTAAGCTGGAGCGTGCTTTAAACGAATATGAAATAGATACCGTCTTTCATCTGGGGGCCCAGACCATCGTTACTATAGCTAATAGAAACCCTTTGAGCACCTTTGAATCCAATATTAAGGGCACATGGAACATGCTGGAAGCCTGCCGGCGCAACAGCACCGTCTCCAGGGTGATAGTCGCCTCCAGCGATAAGGCCTATGGCGAGCACGCGGCCCTGCCTTACGATGAGGCCTGCTCCCTTGTTGGCTGTCATCCCTACGATGTCTCAAAGAGCTGCGCCGACCTGTTGGCCGCCGCCTATTATAAGACCTATAACCTCCCCGTTTGTATCACCCGCTGCGGCAACTTCTTCGGCGGGGGCGACCTTAATTTCAACCGCATCGTCCCCGGGACGATAAGGTCGGTGCTGAAGGGAGAAAGGCCGCTAATCCGCAGCAGTGGCGATTTTATCCGCGACTATATCTTCATCCTGGATGCTGTGGAGGCTTATCTGTTCCTGGCGGAGAAGATGGATGATGAGAAAGTACGCGGCGAGGCATTCAACTTCAGCAACGAGGTGCAGCTGACCGTCCTTGAAATCGTGCGAAAGATACTAAAGCTGATGGAGCGGGAAGACCTGGAGCCGAAGATATTGAACGAGGCGAAAGGCGAGATAAAACACCAGTACCTTTCCGCCCGGAAGGCCAGAAAGGTATTAAGCTGGAAGCCGAAATATAATCTGGATGAAGGGCTGCGGGAGACAATCAACTGGTATCAAGAATTTTTTGAAGAGCAAAACAGGGCATTGTGATCACGCAATTAAGCGGCGCAGAGGTATTGCTTACCGGCATCTCCGGATTTATCGGCTCGCACCTCGCCCGACGATTGGTCGCTGAAGGGGCGAATGTGCACGGACTGGTCAGGAAAAGTTCAAACCTGTGGCGAATCCAAGATATCAGAGAGCAAATCAGGCTTCACCATGCAGACCTGAGGAATTATGAGGCAGTAAAGAATGCCATTAAGGAAAGTCAGCCGAAAAAGATATTTCACCTTGCCGCCTGCGTTGATGTCAGCCGTTCCTTTGAGGTGTTGGATGACATGGTCGAGGTGAATGTAAGGGGGACTATAAACCTGCTGCGAGCTGCGCAAGACATCGGCTATGATAGCTTCATTAATACCGGCACCTGTGAAGAATACGGCGATAACCCGGCGCCCTTCTGCGAAAGCCAGGCGCCCAACCCCGTCTCCCCTTATTCCGCCTCCAAGGTTGCCTCTACCATGTTCTGCCAGATGCTGTATAAGACAAGGGGCCTTCCCATCGCTACCCTGCGGCCTTTCCTGACCTACGGGCCGGGCCAGGAGAGCGATATGCTTATTCCATCGCTTATTAAAAAGGTGCTTAAGGGCGAACCATTTGAGATGACGCAAGGGGAACAGACCAGGGAATTTAATTATGTTGATGATGTGATTGATGGCTTTGTCCGGGCTGCCGTCACGCCCGATGCCATCGGCGAGATAATAAACATCGGCAATGGCCGGGAATACAGGATAAAGGAGGTTGTTGAGGGGGTTTTAAGGCTGATGGATAGCCCGCTGAAGCCGAAGCTGGGGGCTCTGGACTACCGCCCCGGCGAAACCTGGCACTTTTACTGCGATAACAGCAAGGCCAAGGAGGTTCTGGGCTGGGAAGCCAGGACTTCACTTGAGGAAGGGCTGAAAAAGACTATCTCATGGTTCCGCAGATATTATGCCGGGGAGAAGCATTGATATGGGCCAGGACAAACTGTTAAAGGAAGAAATCTTTCGCAAGGTCAGGGAATATTATAATAAGGTGCATAGGGCTGGCAAATTCATCCCCGGCAAGTCCCGCATTCATTACGGCGGCAGGGTATTTGATGAGGAAGAGATGTGCCTTATGGTGGATGCCGTCCTCGATTTCTGGATTACCCTCGGGCCGTACGGCGACAAGCTGGAAGGGGAGCTGGCCGACTTCTTCGGCGTAACGGAAGCGATTCTGGTCAACTCCGGCTCATCGGCAAATCTTCTCTCCGTTTCTACATTAATGTCTGAACAGCTTGAGGGGCACCTTTCAGCGGGCAACGAGGTCATCACCCCGGCGCTGACCTTCCCCACCACCTTCACTGCCATTGTCCAGAATAGGCTGGTCCCTGTGGTCGTGGACTGCGAACTGGGAACGTATAATATAAACCCTGATGCGCTGGAGGAAGCTATCTCAGCGAAGACAAGGGCTGTGTTCATACCCCACACCCTGGGAAATCCATGCCGCATGGACAGGATAGGGAAGATATGCGCCGCACACAGATTATACCTGATAGAGGATGTCTGCGATGCTCTTGGGGCTCGGTATGATGGGAAATTGGTGGGTACCTTTGGCGACCTTGGCACCCTGAGCTGCTACCCTGCGCATCATATCAGTATGGGTGAGGGTGGTGTGGTGCTGGCGCGGGATATCACGCTTGCCAAAATAGTGCGTTCATTGCGAGACTGGGGTAGAGACTGCTGGTGTCGGGGCGAGGTCTCTCCGAATGGGGCCTGCGGCAACAGGTTCGGGTATAAGATAAGGATTGGCGATGAAGAGATTGATTACGACCACCGTTATGTCTATTCCAATATCGGCTTTAACCTAAAGCCTACCGATATCCAGGCGGCGATGGGGCTGGCACAGTTTAAGAAGCTAGGCCGCATTCTTCAAAAACGGCAGCACAATTTTAATCGCCTTCTCAACGGCCTGAAAAAGTATGAAGATATTATTATCCTGCCAGAGTGGGATTCCAGAGCTGAGCCATCGTGGTTTGCCTTCCCGCTGACCATAAGGTGCGGTGCCGGCTTCACCCGCAGGGAATTATTGGTGTTCTTGGAAGAGGCAAACATAGAGACGCGGCTCCTTTTTGCTGGCAATATACTTAACCAACCAGCCTTCAAGAATATCAATTGCCGCGTCTATGGCAACCTGGCCAATTCTGACAAGATTATGGCCAGCGCCTTTTTCCTCGGCGTGTACCCCGGCATAAGCGATGAAATGATTGACTATGTTCTGATGAAATTTGAGCAATTCTTAAAGCAGGCTAAAAAGTAGCATGAAAGGGGGTAGGATGTTTGCCCTAATCCTGGTATTTGTTTGTGTCTTTGGCACTGCCATGGGGCAGATTGCCATGAAAAGCGGCATGAATCAGGTCGGGGAAATAAACAGCCTGGGGCAGCTTCTCCGATTTGATACCTTGCTTCATATCTTCACCAACCCGCGCATCCTCATTGGCGTGGGCTGCTATGGGATATCCGCCCTCCTCTGGCTGGCAGCCCTGTCCACGCTTAACGTCAGCTTTATGTATCCCTTTATGAGCCTGGCCTACGTCATAACGGCGGTGGTGGCCTTTGTTTTCCTGAAAGAAAACGTCGCCCTTATCCAATGGCTGGGGATTTTGCTGGTGATGGGTGGGTGCTTCATGATTGCCAGGGCAGCCTACTAGGCTTAGGCCAGGATGGCGTAGCCCCTAGCTTGGCGGGAGTTGCTCATATGGCTTTTCCCATTAGTTAAATATGCTAAAAAGAATTAACCAAACGGCGTTTGTTCTGTTCCTTATATTCCTGGTCGGGTTGTTATTGCGCCTGGCCTTTGCTCCTGGCCATAACCTCTCCTCCGACCCTTTTGAGGTCATCACCTCGGCCAAGACCCTGGCGGAGACGGGGAAATACCTTGTTCCTCAGGTCGGCTATCCTGATTTAGCCGTCCATTATAATTTCGCCGGCTGGCCGGTTGGTTTTCCCTTGTTGTTAGCAGCGCTGTTCAAGGTATTTGGCTATAGCGAGATGCTGGCACGCATCTTTACTGTTGTCCTGGCCAGCCTAGTGGTTGTTTTTGCTGGTGCTATAGCACATCTCTTATTCAGGAATAGATTTATCACATGGTTATCGGCATCGCTCGTGGCGCTCAATCCGCTGCTGGTTGCGTTCAGCGGACGAATACATACTGAGAACGGCGAGCTCTTTTTCTTATTCGCATCAATAACTTTTTTGTTATTGAGCGCGATGAAAAACGATAGTAAAGGCTTTGTTGAGCCAGAGGTTATCCTTGGGGATAAAAAGCGGCTGTCAGCCTTCTTGCTGGCAGTCTTTCTGGCCGGCTTTATGCTCACGGTCAGGGAAACGGCCGTGATTTATATTCTGGCTTTTATCTATATACTGTACAGGTCAGGCTTCTTTGTCAGCAAACAGGGCGGGTATCTTATATTACTGGCAATTATCCCTTTTATTATAGGCTATATACCCAGCCTTTATTATAACTATATTAATTTTGGCTCGTTTCTTGCCTCCACTCATATTAACTGGGCGGGGGAGATTCCGCTTGACATGGGTTATTTCCTCTTCGGCAATAGCACCTCTTTGGGGCTGCCCGGCGCCCTGGCTATATTCGGCGGGTTCCTGATTTACGCCTTCCCGATTGTTTTGTTGGTTTTTATCAGGCAATTGAACGGCAATGCGAAGTCTCTCCTGCTGCTTTTCCTGCTGATGTTGTTGCCGGCGGTGCTCGTCTATGGCGCTTTTCCCAACCCCAGCGCCGCCCCCCGCTATCTGCTGCCACTGGTGCCCTTGGCCTCGGTGTTGGCGGCGTATGCGCTGATAAATTTCAGGAAAATGAAAAAATTCTCATATAGTGTCATCATTTTGGTAGTTTCTCTGGAGCAGCTTTTTCTGTTCTTCCCTGTGCCGCAATCCTTCGGGATATCGCCGAGTATTGCGGCGTTCGCCGTGTATTCGCCCGTATATAACAAATATTCCTATGAAAACTTTCCTGATCATGTTGAAGCCGTAGTTGACTGGGTGAAAGATAATACGGAGAGCAACGCAGTAATCGTCACGCCATCCAGGGTCTACCATTTTTATTACTATGCAAGGAGGGACGTAATCGCCCTCTATTATCTGGCTGATGCTGTGCCTTTAGTGCAACTGTCGGCCTCCCGCCCCGTTTACCTGGTGGAAGACAACGAGGCGGCATCCAACCCGGAAAAGGTAAACGCCTTCCTTGAATCATTAAGAAGCAGTTTCAATCTAAATTACAGACTGGTTGGTCGCGTACCCCTTTTCAGCCCCTATGTTGGAAACACATCCATAGAGATATTTCTCATAGGAAAGGAGTAGGTCATAACTGAATCGTTTCAAGGGTTGGCTATATCAGAAGCGCGTTCAGGCAAGAATTGACAAAAAGCAATCAAAAAGGTGGCAACAAAGAGAGAAGAAGGCGGTTAAGAAATTGGTTGATAGAGCCGCTGACTATCAGGGTCAGCGTAATATTTTATTTAAATCCGGGTTGCTGTAGTGTCCAGCTAGACGTTGGATGATGTCTGACAGAAACACAGTATTCCCGGATTTGACGAGCTGTATTGCCCAATGAGATAATGCCGTTGAGGAAGTCGATCAGGAACTTTTCCAGCGTCTGCTGTTGAGTAAACCGCCGGTCGTCGGTTCGAATCCGACCGCTGGCTACACGTTTGTTTTCTCATGCGCTGTTGTTTTTGTGGTATAATAACAGTGGGAGTTATAGATGAGGCCAAGCTGGAAACGTAACAGTTTAATATATATCGCCATCCTTATTGCCGGCATTGTCCTTTTTTCCTTCATTCAAGCGACGCCGCAAAAGCCCAAGGAAATCCCCTTGAGCGAAGTTGTGACGATGTCGCAAAACAACCAGATATCCGAGATAAAGGTGGAAGATGATGCCCTGCTCATTACCTCGGCCAACGGGGAGGAATTTAAGTCGTATAAGGAAAGCAACTCCAGCATATATGATATAGCGGGGCTTAACCTCAAAGGGGTGGTCGTTGATGTCAAGGGCTCTTCTGGGTTCAACTGGGGTGGCTTGCTGATTAATTTATTGCCTCTCTTGCTCCTGGGCAGCTTGTTGTTCTTCCTCTTTCGCCAGGCACGTGGCGCCAACAGCCAGGCGATGAGCTTTGGCCGCAGTCGTGCCCGCCTCTTCCCGGCTAACCGCCCTACGGTGACGTTTGGCGATGTAGCCGGCGTGGAAGAGGCAAAGCAGGACATGCAAGAGGTGGTGGAGTTCCTTAAATCGCGCGATAAGTTTCAGAGCCTGGGGGCACGCATTCCCAAGGGCGTTTTGCTCATCGGGCCGCCGGGCACGGGAAAGACACTGCTGGCTCGCGCCGTGGCTGGCGAGGCCGAAGTGCCCTTCTTCTCCATCAGCGGCAGCGAGTTTGTTGAGATGTTTGTTGGCGTTGGCGCTTCCAGGGTGCGCGACCTCTTTGAGCAGGCCAAGCGCAATAC
>CAYWUK010000029.1:0-12123 GCA_964461475.1 uncultured Dehalococcoidaceae bacterium | reverse complement strand
CGCCAGGTTGTGGCCCTGGAGATCGAGGGTTCAAATCCCTCCACTCACCCCACCAACTCACCAGACCCCGCCCGGCATGCGCCTGTAGCTCAGCGGACTAGAGCATCGGTCTTCGGATTTGCCGTTAGGTATTAAAAGGGTGTTTTTAGCTTCAAAAGGGGTAAAAAGGGTTACTAAGCGCATTCGCAAAGAGATTTGACGACATATTTCAAAAGAAAACAAAATTAAATGGAATTTATTATACAAGGGTTGGGGCAATAAAAGGTGGCCACCCCATCCTAAGCACGGCACTATGAACAAATTCTCGAAAGTATGGCCATGTATTTAGTGGTAGATTTCGAGCCTTGAACTTATTGAAGGTTTCTTCGTTCATAGGCATCTTTGAGTCGTAGGTGACACAGAAAGTCACGGAGATTTTCGCTTTAAGTTCTTTACCTTTCTCGAATATTCTCACATTGTAGCGGTGGAAAATTTCTATTTTATTATCACGGTTTTTATATTCTGCCTTCATTCTCCATCTTACTTCTGCAGTTGTTGGAAAATAGTAACAATCTATATTCTGTATAGTTGCCGATGTAAGACGTATATCTTTGATATTCAATCCTTTAATGAAGGCATTATAGGTTGTATTCCCTGCCGTTGTCGTCATAGCATCACCGCTTCATTAATCATTCTACGTTGTGGCAACTCCTCCTCTTGGTCTTTCTTAAAAACATATCTAAAAGATGTTGGGTATGGGCTAACTCGCTCCATAATAAGGGCCGATAGTTTTTCATCTATCTGAGCCGTAATATCTTTTAGAGCAGATCTTGTTGCCAGCACCGTCTCCACGTATTGATTAAGACTAACGCCTTCTCTTCTTGCCTGTTCAGCCAGTTTTCGATGCAATCCTTTAGGTATTCTTATAAGAAATCTTCCACTATGTTCCTGTTCATTACGAGGGAGAGGTATTTCAACCCCATCTTCATGTTGTACTTCAATCCAAGTGCGACGATTACCTTCAATATTTTGAAATACTTCCTCCAGCGTTTCCCCCTCAGTAATACATCCTGGAAGATCTTCGATTTCGGCCACATACCCACCCTCAGGTGCAGGATAAACAGTGACTGGATAAACAGCATTGAGATAATGTTCAATTGGCTTTACTTCCTTAATAGCTTTCAAGATATTCCTCCAGTTCTAGCAGAGCTGTAATCCTCTTGATATACGGAGATTTTACAAATTTGCTCTTTTTCGGGGTTGGCACATTGATTGCAATGCTACCTTTCTTATGAAAAACCCGTTCACTCCCAGGTTTCTTCTTTTCTTCATAACCAAGAATTTCAAGTAGTCTACAGCATTCGGCTGGTGTAATATTGTTTGGTTCGTTTACGAACTTCTCCACGAGTTTTCGTAGGTTATCCATGAAAATATGATACTATTCATAGTATCATATGTCAAGAGTATAAACCTACAGGGTTAACCTTGTCAATAGTTTAGTGGGACCATCCATTTTTTATTTTATACAAGTTTCGGTAAGACTTAGAGAAAATACGCGATGCGACTAGTAGCAAAATGGTAAAACAGCCCTGAATTCTGGTAGAATTAGCTTTAGCGCCTGTAGCTCAGCGGACTAGAGCATCGGTCTTCGGAACCGAGGGTCGTGGGTTCGAATCCCTCCAGGCGCGCCAGATTTTAAAGATAATATAACAGAGCGAGATAACAATTAATGGAGATAATGAAAAAGCTATATCAGAAGGAAGAGGATTTTCTTAGCGACTATGAAGCTGTTGCATTAGTAGCTGCAAGAACTCTCAAAGATGAATGGCAACCAAACTATGATGCTAATGAAAATGTAAGGAAAAATCAGGATTACTTCTATGCAACGGGCGAATTAGAGCAACTCGTTTTTGACTCTGCTTCAATATATCATGACAATAATGTCTTTTCGTCGGCACAGATCATATTGAAATCTTCGCAGCGTCTTGTTAATGTGCGAGTTAGAATAGTAAATGGCAAACTGGTCGGGGAAAAGATTATTACAAAAACAACTGATGCCCAACCTAAATAGCACTAATTCTTTCCCAAAGGTTTAGCTTCAACTTGCCCCTATCACCCGCCGTCGCTAACCCTCCGCTTCAGGGCGTTGAACTCGTCCCACATCGGTTTGGGCAGCCTGTCGCCGAACTTATTGAAGAACTCACCAATGCCCTTTAACTCCTCTTTCCAATCATCCTTAGAGACGGAGAGCAGCCGCTCCATTACCCCATTCGGCAGGCTCAGGCCGTCCATATCCAGCCCATCCTGTTTGGGCACATAGCCTATCGGAGTCTCCACGGCGTCAACCTCGCCGCGGCAGCGCCTCACTATCCAGTCCAGCACGCGCAGGTTTTCGCCAAAGCCCGGCCAGAGGAAGCTGCAGCCGTCATCGGAGCAGAACCAGTTCACGTGGAAGAGCTTTGGCGGATTGGTCAGCTTCTTGCCCATCTCAAGCCAGTGGCCGAAATAGTCGGCCATGTTGTAGCCGCAGAAAGGCAGCATGGCCATGGGGTCGCGCCGCACCTCGCCGAGCTTGCCGTACTGGGCGGCGGTGCGCTCCGATGCCATGGTGGCGCCGACGAATACGCCGTGCTGCCAGTCGAACGACTGATATACCAGCGGAGCCACGAAGGCGCGGCGGCCGCCGACGACGAACGCCGATATCGGCACGCCCTCAGGGTCTTCCCATCGCGGGTCGATGCTGGGGCACTGGGCTGCCGGGGTGGTATAGCGGCTGTTGGCGTTCGCCCCGACGATGGCCTTGCCTTCCTCATCTTTCATGCCCGGCTTCCAGGAATTGCCCTTCCAGTCGCAGCCCTCCGCCGGGGGCGAGCCATCGCCATCCTCCCACCATACCGTCTTGTCCGGCTTAAGCAGGACATTGGTAAAGATGGTGTTTTTCTGCACGGTGGCCATGGCGTTTGGGTTTGTCTTCCAATTTGTCCCCGGAGCCACGCCGAAGAAGCCAGACTCAGGGTTTATCGCCCACAGGCGACCATCCTCTTTAATCCTCATCCAGGCTATATCATCGCCGACAGTGAACACCTTATATCCTTTATCCTTCATTGCCGCCGGCGGAATGAGCATGGCCAGGTTGGTCTTGCCGCAGGCGCTGGGGAAAGCCCCGGCGATATATGTAATTTTGCCCGAAGGCTCCTGTATGCCCACGATGAGCATATGCTCGGCCATCCAGCCTTCCTGCTCGCCAAGGTAGCTGGCGATGCGCAGCGCCAGGCATTTCTTCCCCAAAAGCACGTTGCCTCCATAGCCGCTGCCCACGCTCCAGATGGCATTATCCTCCGGGAAATGAAGGATGAGGCGCTTATTTATATCCAGGTCGGCCTTGCCGTGGAGGCACCTGGTAAACTCGCCGTCATCGCCCAGCGCTTTCAGCACTCTTTCACCCATGCGCGTCATAATGCGCATATTCAGCACAACATAGATGCTGTCGGTGAGCTCTATGCCTATCTTGCTGAAAGGCGAGCCGACGGGCCCCATGGAGAACGGAATGACATACATGGTGCGCCCCCTCATGGAACCCCTGAAATAGGAGCCGGCCTTTTCATAAGCCTCCGCCGGGCTCATCCAGTTGTTGTTTGGGCCGGCGTCTTCCTTTTTGCTAGTGCAGATAAAAGTCAGGTTCTCCGTGCGAGCGACATCGTTAATCGCGGTGCGATGGTAAACACAACCGGGGAGTTTTTCCTGGTTGAGCTTAATCAGCTCACCGGTGGCGAACGCCTCTTTCTCCAGGCGCTCCTTCTCCTCCAGCGAGCCATCGCACCAGACAACTTTATCCGGTTGGCAAAGCTCAACACACTCTTTAATCCAGTTTTCAAGTCCGGCGTTTTTCATCACCTGCACCCCCATAATTTAAGTTTAAAAGCCTTTTATATAAATCGGCTGATATTACTAAATATGGTAACGATTTCAAAGTAAAAATAAGGAAATAATTTCAGAAAAGCTTGCTTAAAATAGCAACCACAACAGAAAGCAACTATTTAAATTATAACAACAATTATTTACATTAACAATAGTTAAAAAGGCCAATTTCGCTATCATTTTAAAGATTCTCTTGCTAAATTGTCCCTTAATGGTATAATTTTAGTACAGTAGGAGCGAGCACCATAGGACAAGGGAGAGGCTATGAATACAAGAAGCTTTACCAGTCTGGTGCAGGTAGCCGCATTCACCATTGCCCTGGCGGCGGTTCTGCAGGAGCTTGAGAAGCCAAAGGGGGAAAGGGGGTGGCATGGGACTATAGGCGGCTTTATCCCCTATGACTTCCGCATGCTTACCATTAAGCGACTCAAAGAATCATACTGGAATCCGGATGAAAGCAGAATTTTCACTCCCAGGCCCCTGGGTATAGGCTGGGCAATCAACTTCTACAGCCTGCTGGAAAGGTTAAACGCGCTGTGGGAGCCGGAGCTCTCCGAGGAAGATTTCCTTATGCCGACCCCCAAAATAAAAGAGCTGCTGACGCAACCCCAGGCCGAGGAATAAAACAGTCGTTAAGATAGTCTAAATGTTCAGCACATCCCCCCAGTCCCCATCCCCATGTATTTCCAGCAGCTTCGCTGGCAGCAGCTTATTGGTCAAGTCTTCTTTACACCTGGCATATATCTTGATGTAATTCCCAGTCAGGCCAGACCAGATTCCTTTAGCCGAGCGACTTTCCCACAGCACCGGCATTGTTGCGCCCAGAAAGCGCCTGCGGAAGTTATACGCGCTTTCCTCAGCCAGGGCAAGCATCTCCTGGCTCCGCCGCCTCTTCAGGCTGTCCTCCACCTGCTGCGGCATTCCGGCAGCCTCAGTGCCCTGCCTCGCCGAGTAAGGGAAGACATGAATCCTGGCAAATTCTATTCCGCTGCAAAAGTCATAGCTTTCGCGGAACTCTGCCTCGGTCTCGCCGGGGAAGCCGACGATGATATCAGTGGTGATGGCCACTTCTGGCACCATGTCACGAATCAGCGCTACCGCGCGCCGGTAGTCCTCAGCAGAATAACGCCGCCTCATCCTGCGCAGCACGCCATCGCTGCCGCTCTGAAGGGAGAGATGGAAGTGCGGGCAGAGCCTTTCATCGCGCCACAGCTTGATTAGCTCGGGGGAAATCTCCTGCGGCTGAAGGGATGACAGGCGCAACCTGGCGATAGCCGTATCAGCCAGTATCCGCTCCAGCAAATCTTTCAGGCCTGCTCCATCGCAGCTATATGAGCCAATCTCAGTCCCCGTCAGCACCACCTCTTTACAGCCACCTGCCACGCGCTGCCTCAGCTCGGCAAGGACCTGCGCAACGGGGACGCTCTCCTCAATGCGCCGCACCAGTGGCACAATGCAGTAGCTGCAGAAGCTATGGCATCCGTCCTGTACCTTGATGAAGGAACGCATGCGAAAGCCATCGCTTCGGCCTTCTGTTGAATCCATATATGTCTGCCTGGAGAGAAGGCCAGACTCCTCAAGTATCCGCAGCAGGTGCGGCTTTTGCCCCGTGCCGAGGACGAGGTCAACCCCCTCAATACGGGCTAACTCCTGGGGCGCTCGCTCGCTGTAACAGCCTATGGCCACCAGCCTGGCGTCCGGGTTTCGGCGGCGCGCCAGGCGGAGCATATGGCGCGACTTGCGGTCGGCGACATGGGTAACGGTGCAGGTATTAAGAATATAAACGTCAGCCTTATCTGCTGGCGGAACCAGCTGGTGCCCTGCGGCAACAAATTGCCTGGCTAACTGCTCTATCTCCGCCTGGTTCAGCTTGCAGCCCAGGCTATCCAAGGCCACTCTCATCCCATCAATCTCCTTTAATTATCGGCCGTGTTATCGGTTCAACTAATAGGCATTATACTTTTTGCCATCTCGGCCGGTCAAAACAGAAGCAGGACTTGCAGTAAACCCCAAAATATGATAAAAAGAAATATCAACTGAAAAGGCGTAGTCTATACTCTCATCACCGTTTCTACCGCCCTCTACAGAATATAAAAAGAAAAAGGTGAAGCAAATAGATAACAATTCAAAGCACAGAGTTGTAGTTACCGGCATGGGGCTTCTCTGCCCCCTCGGCCTGGACGTCCCCACCACCTGGAATAACCTCATCGCGGGCAAGTCTGGAATTGACCGCATCACCCTCTGCGACCCTGAGCCGCTGAAAACCAAGATCGCCGGCGAAGTAAAGGGGTTTGAACCCACCGCATACATCAGCCGCAAGGACGCCCACCGCATGGACCGTTTCGCACAGCTGGCGGTAGCCGCCAGCCACCAGGCGGTGAAGGACGCCGGACTGCAGATAGATTCCGGCAACCAGGACAGCATCGGCGTCATCATCGGCAGCGGCATCGGCGGGCTGACCACCCTGTTTGAACAGATTAAAGTGATGCTGGAAAAGGGGCCGGACAGGGTAAGCCCATTCCTGGCACCGATGATGATATCGGATATAGCCGCCGCCCAGGTTTCAATCGCCCTGGGGGTCAAAGGGCTGAACCTCTGCACCACATCAGCATGCTCCAGCGGCTCCGACGCCATAGGCGCCGCCTATGAGCTCATCAAACACGGAGATTCCGAGATTATGATAGCCGGCGGCACCGAGTCAATAATAAACCCCATAGGGATTACCGCTTTTAATGCCCTGAATGCCATTTCAACCAGAAACGATGCGCCACTGAAGGCCTCCCGCCCCTTTGATGCTGAACGCGATGGCTTCGTCATCAGCGAAGGGGCCGGCATCCTAATCCTGGAGAGCCTTGAACACACCCAAAAACGGGATGCTACTATTCTGGCTGAGATTATGGCCTATGGCGCCACGGCCGATTCCCACCATGTCACCCAACCCATCGCAAACGGCGAGGGTGCCGTCAAGGCCATGCAGATAGCCCTGCGCAAAGCAGGAATACAAGCTACAGAGGTTGATTACATCAATGCTCACGGCACTTCCACCCCGCTGAACGACACCACGGAGACCAGGGCGATAAAAGCGGCCTTCGGCGACTATGCCTATAAAGTCCCCATAAGCTCCACCAAATCCATGCTCGGCCACCTCATCGGCTGCGCTGGCGCCGCCGAAGCAATAATCTGCATAATGACCATCCGCAGTGGGATAATACCACCGACCATCAACCATGAGCACCCTGACCCCGAATGCGACCTTGATTACGTGCCCAACGTCGCACGCAAGGCAAAGGTAAAAACCACCCTCTCCAATTCCTTTGGCTTCGGCGGGCATAACTCGGTTCTGATATTACGACAGTTCTCCGAGGCATAGATAAGCTTGAGTCATAGTCGTTGGAATCTGCTGCCACCGGTTCCAGACAATATCTTGACAGATTCAGGCTTGCCCCCGCTGGTCAGACAGCTTCTATATAACCGCGGCATCGCCGACTCAGGACGGATAAAAGCCTTTCTCAGCGGCGATGAAAGTCTCTCCAACGACCCATTTCTATTGCCCGACATGCGCAAGGCGGTAGCCAGGATTTACCAGGCTCTGCTCTCCGGCGACGGCATCGCCGTCTACGGCGACTTCGATGCCGATGGCGTCACCGCCACCGCCCTGCTCGTCAAGGAATTATCGGCCCTGGGCGGCAAAGTGGTGCCTTACATACCTCATCGCCTAGTTGAAGGCTACGGACTGAGCACGACCGCCCTGGAGAACCTGCGCCGCCAGGGCATCAGGCTGGTCATCACCGTTGATTGCGGCATCACCAACCTGGAACAGGTCAGCAAGGCGAGAAAGATAGGGCTTGATATAGTCATCACCGACCACCATACCCCTTTATCGGAAATCCCGGATGCCGTGGCCGTGGTTGACCCCAAGCTGACCCACTCAGGCTATCCATTCTCAGGGCTTTCCGGGGTAGGGGTAGCCTTCAAGCTGCTCCAGGCGCTGCTGCTGAGCGTTGGCAAGGAGAAGCAACTCCACCAATTTACAGACCTGGTGGCTTTGGGCACCATAGCGGACATATCGCCGCTGGTGGGGGAAAACCGTTACCTCGTCAAAGAAGGAATGAAATTAATCAACACAAGCCCGCGCCTCGGCATAAAAGAAGCGATAACACAATCCGGGCTGAGCCCGGGCAGCATTGATACGGACAACATCTCCTGGATAATAGCCCCTTTGCTTAACGCTGCGGGCAGGATGGCACATGCACTCACCAGCTATAACCTGCTCATGACGGAATCGGCGCAGGAGGCCAGCCAGCTGGTCAACTGGCTGAGCGAAAAAAACACGGAAAGGCAAAGGCTGACCACCAGGACGCTGGAGCAGGCACAGGAGCAGATACTGGCGCAGGGAATATCGCCAATCCTGATAGCCAGCGATAAAGAATACCCCCTCGGCATAGCCGGGCTGGTCGCGAGCAAGCTGGCGGAGAGGTTTTACCGCCCCGCCATCGTCGTCAAAACGGGCGATAAGTCAAGCAGCGGCAGCTGCCGCAGCATCCCCGAGTTCAACATCATCGCCGCGCTGAACCGCTGTGCTTCCCTGCTATCGCAGTTTGGCGGCCACTCCCAGGCCGCCGGCTTCACCCTGCCCACGAAAGACCTGCCTGAACTTGAGCAAGAGCTGACCCACATAGCCGCTGCCGAGCTGGATGGGGCCGACCTTCGCCCTTCCCTGGATATCGACGCCCTGGTAACCCTCCCCCACCTTGGCGGCGATACCTTCCAGACCACCCGGTTGCTGGCGCCCTTTGGCCGTGGCAATCCAGCGCCCACTTTTCTCAGTCGCTCAGTTGAGGTTGCAGAATGCCGCACCATGGGCAACGGCGCAGAGCACCTGAGGATGAAACTGAAGCAGGGAGGCATGGCCTGGGACGGCGTGGGCTTCCGGCTGGGCGATTGCCTGAGCGATGTATCATCGCCGCTCGATATCGTCTATAATCTGGAGATAGACCGCTGGAACGGGAAGGAGAGGCTGAGGCTGAATTTGCTGGACTTTCTCCCCTCAAACCAAAAAGCTATAATAGATAGCTAAGAAATGCCTCCCCATGAAATATGAATAGCCAGATTATCTTAATCGCCATCGCCGTTATAGCCGCTTATGTAATCGGCTCTTTCCCGTCGGCCTATCTTATTGCCCGCCTCAGGAAAGGGATAGACATCCGCGAGGTGGGCAGCCGTAACGCTGGCGCCATGAACGTCTTTTATAAGGTAGGATTCGCCGAAGGCATGGCGGTCCTGGCATTCGACATAGGCAAGGGGGCCGCCGCAGTAGCCCTGTCCCGCTGGCTGGGGGTGCCGCTGGTAGCTCAACTGGCGGCCGGGGCGGCCGCAGTAGCAGGCCATGGCTTCCCGCTATTCCTCAAGTTCCACGGCGGCAGAGGGGGCGCCGTCTGCATAGGCATCTTCGCCTTCCTCATGCCCTGGGGCATCCCATTCTATGCCGGCATCTTCGGGCTGGCCATGCTGCTGACGCGCTACCCCACCCTGAGCTACAGCGCAGCTTTTCTCTGCTTTCCATTCATCGCCTGGTTGAAGTATCATTCAACAGAGTTCGTGGCCTTTTCCGTGGTGCTGCTGTTATTCCCCCTAATCAAGTACATCCCCAGGATAAGGGAGATGCGCGCCAAAGGAGGAAGCTGGAGAAAAGTCATGCTGCGCAAAGGCCTGAAGGACAGGTTATAGTCCCTCTTAATCCTTCTCCATTTTCGCCTCTTTCTTGACCCAGCGCGCTTTCACAGCCAGCCAGGGTATGGCAAAGGCCAGTATGATTAAGGAGATAATCTGCGCCTCCTGCAGGCCGAAGAGAAAGGGCGTCCCTTCCCTTATGAAAGTGATGCCGAAGCGCCACACCGAATACAGGCTGAGGTAGATGAGGAACAGCGAGCCATCGGGCTTGAACCTGTCCCGCAGCTGCACCAGAATGGCGAAGGCGATGAGGTCATAGA
Organism: uncultured Dehalococcoidaceae bacterium; assembly: GCA_964461475.1. Taxonomy (GTDB): domain Bacteria; phylum Chloroflexota; class Dehalococcoidia; order Dehalococcoidales; family RBG-16-60-22; genus CAYWUK01. The sequence continues at coordinate 2,236 of CAYWUK010000029.1, read as the reverse complement.
AAATCTCGAAAATCTGGGTGGGATAAACCGGTATGCCCAGCGGGGCAAGGCTTGCCGGATTGGTATAGATTACCGCGCAGAAGGCATCAGTCTCCAGCCCGTAGCAGCAGCCGTTAAGGGTGCAGCCCACCCTGCCTATGGCCTGGGCCAGGATGATGCCTGGCGCGAGCACATCGGCGAAATGGGCAAAAGATATTTTGGCTATCCGACTGTAAATCCATATGCCCAGGGCGGCGCCCAGGACAGCGCCGTAAATGGCCAGCCCGGCAGCGCCGATTATCTCGCCAGGGTTCTGGCTGTAATATTGCCAGTGGTCAAGAATATGCAGCAACCGGGCAAATACAATCCCGGAAGGTATGCCGACCAGCGCCGCATTAAGGACAGCTTCATAAGTGAGCCCTACGCCGCGCCTCACTTCTCTAAGTGCCCATAGCACCAGCGCCACTACCGCCAGGGCAACCATGATGCCATACCAGGCCACGCTGAACGGCCCGATGGTGAAGGCTATAGGGCTTATGTCTATGGTAAACATCTATCTCTCACGTCTGCAATTCAGGAAGTCAGGCCAGCGATAAAGCTCTCCGCATCAAAGGCCGCCATGTCCTCCAATCCCTCCCCCAGCCCAACATACTGGATGGGTATCGCCAGCTCATCGCAGATAGCCAGCACTATGCCGCCCTTGGCGGTACCGTCCAGCTTGGCCAGGAAGATGCCAGTAACACTCACCGCCTCGGCGAAATGCCTGGCCTGGGTAAGCCCATTCTGGCCGGTGGTGGCGTCAAGCACCAGGATAACCTCATGCGGGGCTGCGATATCAAACTTGGCGGCGACCCGCTTTATCTTTTTAAGTTCCTCCATCAGGTTGAACTTGGTGTGCAGCCTGCCAGCGGTGTCTATAATCACGGCGTCAGCGCCCCTGCTGCGCGCCGCCTGCAGGGTGTCATAAACTACCGCCCCGGGGTCGGCGCAGGGCTGATGTGCGATTATGTCAACTCCAACCCTGCTGGCCTGAAGCCTGAGCTGGTCGATGGCCGCCGCTCGGAAGGTGTCGGCCGCCGCCAGGATAACGCTCCTGCCGCGATTTTTCAAGCTGTAAGCCAGCTTGGCGATGGATGTCGTCTTGCCGCTGCCGTTCACCCCCACCACCAAGATAACCTCGGGCGGAGATACAGCGGCGGGCACCTGCGGCGGAGCGACCTTCAGCATGTCCACCATCTCCGCCTTCAGGGCTTCGCGCACCATCTCGCCCTGGCTTATCCTTTCCCTGGCCACATGCTGCTTCAGCCTGTCAATAAGCTTGCCGGTGGTGGCCACCCCCACATCGGCGGCGATGAGCAACTCCTCAAGCTCATCCCACAGCTCATCGCCGATGCTGGCGCGGTCAAAGAGGTGCATCGCCCGGGAGAACCAGGCATCACGACTGCGCTGCAATGCTTTCTGAAAGATGTTGGCTATCTGCTTATTCCCTCAAACTTCATCTTTGACTGTATTGGACAATAGCCCCTCCAGCAAAACCTGCGCGGCGCGTTTGTCCAGCGGCTTATTGTTGTTGCCGCACTTGGGCGACTGTATACAGCTGGGGCAGCCTTCCTGACATGGGCACTCGACGATTGCCTTAAGTGTAGCCTGCCATAATTCCGCTATCATGTCAAATCCCTTCTCGGCGATGCCGATGCCGCCGGGGTGGGCATCGTAGATGAATACCTGCGGCTTGCCGGTGTCGGGGTGGAGGGTCGTGGACACGCCGCCGATATCGTTGCGGTCGCAGAGGGCAAACAGGGGCAAAATGCCGATAGCGGCGTGCTCCACGGCGTGCAGGCCGCCGGCGAAGTCCAGCCCGGGGTCTGCCATCAGGGCAAGCGCTTCGGGCGGCAGGTCAAACCACAGGGCGACAGTGGAAAAGGTCACCGGCGGCAAATCGAGCGGCTCCTCCCCTATCACCTCCTCGGTGAACTGCGCCTTCTTCTTGAAGCCGACCACGCTGGTGGTGACCTCAACCTCGCCCAGAAATAATTCCGTTCCACCCAGCTCTTTCCTGGCATTTACTTTAAGTATGCGCAAATCGGTCAGTTCCTTCGTCTGCGTATAGTAAGAATGCTCGGTCGGCGCGGCGTAAGCGGTGCGGCTGGTCAGGTCAAGCTCCTCGACCAGATAGCCTTCTCCCTGATGAAGATAGATGGCGCCGGGGTGTATCTGGAAAAGGGCGACGCTGCTCTCCACGGTCTCCAGCAACTGG
>CAYWUK010000028.1:0-12171 GCA_964461475.1 uncultured Dehalococcoidaceae bacterium | reverse complement strand
GTAAAAAAGTGGGGCTAAAACCCACTTTTTTATTGGAAAAGGTAATCGTAGCGGAGGTTTTAGAACGAGATGAAGAGTGACTTTATGCTCGCTATAACCCAGCTATCGGCTGAGAAAAACCTGTCAAAAGAGGTGGTCATCACCGCCATTGAGTCGGCGCTGGCATCGGCCTATAAAAAAGAGAGTTTCGCCCCAACCCAGACCATTGCCGTCAAGATTAACCCCAACAATGGCATGGTTGAAGTGTGGGTGGAAAAGGCCGTGGTTGAAAGCCCCGCCGATAAGCACTCAGAAATATCCCTGAGTGAGGCGCGCAAAATCAAGCCCGAACTGCAGATTGGCGAGACCGTTATGGTAGAGGACACGCCGCATAATGCCGGGCGAATCGCCGCACAGACGGCCAAGCAGGTCATCCTGCAACGGCTCCATGAAGCGGAGCACAGCGCCATATTTGAGGAATATACCACCAAAGAAGGCGAAGTTGTCACCGCCCTGGTGCAGCGCATCGAGCCCGGACAGGCCTTCGTAGACCTGGGCAGGACGGAAGGGATAATGCCCGCCAACGAGCAGATGCGCAACGAAAGGTATCGCGTAGGCCAGCGACTCAAGGTCCTCCTTTTGCAAGTCATCCAGACTGGCAAAGGCCCGCGGGTGCTGGTATCGCGTTCCCACCCAGATTTGCTCCGCCGCCTTTTTGAGCTGGAGGTCCCCGAGGTTTACAATGGGGCAGTGGAAATAAAATCAATCGCCCGCGAGGCCGGCTACCGCAGCAAGGTGGCTGTGGCGGCGCGCCAGGAAGGCATTGACCCCGTCGGTTGCTGCGTTGGACTGCGCGGCATCAGAATACAGAACATAGTCAGCGAGCTGAGTGGGGAGAAGATAGATGTAGTCACATGGAACGAGGACCTTGCCATCTTCATCGCCAATGCCCTCAGCCCGGCCCAGATTATATCCGTTGAGCTGAACAAAGAGGAAGAAGTAGCCACGGTAGTTGTCCCGGATAAGCAACTCTCCCTGGCCATCGGCAAGGAGGGGCAGAACGCACGACTCGCCGCCAAGCTCACCGGATGGAGAATTGACATCAAGAGCGCCTCGTCTGTTGAAGCTGAGAAAATAGAAGCGGCGGCTGTAGCAACCCAGGCAAAGGAAGCAGCGGAGGCAAAAGGGGAGGCCGCCCCCGAGGAGCTACCGCCTGAGATACCAGATATTCCCGAGCCAGCCCTAACCGCCCCAGAAGAACCGGCCGTCAAGGAAGCCGAGCCCGCTCCCAGCACGGAAGAGGAATTCGTCCCGGCACAGGCCATACTTGAAACACAAGCGCCGGAGGAGAAACCAAAACTGCGCTTCGCCGAGGACATAATGGCGCCAAAGCCAGCCAAGCCCGCCGCTAAGTCCAAGAAGAAAAAGAAGGGCGCCTACGGCAAGGAGAGCGCCGAGGATGGCATCAAACTGAGGAAATCCCGCCGAGGGGTAGATGTGATTGACGAGGAGGACGAGGAGAATTATTAAGTCGGAAAAAGCTCCAGTCAAGCATGTGCCGCTTCGTACCTGCGTGGCCTGCCGCCAGGTAAAAGCCAAGCGGGAATTAATCCGCCTGGTGCGCACCCCTGATGGCGCCATTGAGGTTGACAGCAGCGGCAAAAAAACCGGGCGCGGGGCTTACCTGTGCCGCGAGTGGATATGCTGGCAGACAGGGCTAAAGGAGAACCGGCTGGCGCATACGCTGCGAACAGACATTTCACCGGATGAGCGAGGTAAGCTCTTGGAATATGGCAGAGAACTTCTAAAAGGAGCCGAGTAGTGGCACAGGCACGCAAAGCAAATAACCCTACAAAGCCCAAGGCTGAGCAGGCCAGCGATAAATCGCCAGCGGCGAAGGCGCAGACTCTGGAGATACCTCAATCTATAACTGTAAGAGAGCTGGCCGATTTGCTGAAGGTTGACGCCATACAGATAATCAAAGGCCTGATGAGAAACAGCATCATGGCCAACATCAACCAGGTAATCGGCTATGATGCAGCCGCCGCCGTGGCGAGCGGCTTTGGCTACGAAGCGCACCTCAAGCCGAAGAAGGCACAGCGCTCAGCCAACGCCAATGCTGAAATCAAGAAGCTTGAAGGCGAAGACCGCAGCAACCTCCAGCTGCGTCCGCCGGTGGTTACAGTAATGGGGCATGTTGACCACGGCAAGACCAGGCTGCTCGACGCCATCCGCGCCACCAAGGTAATGGAGTCCGAGGCCGGAGGCATCACCCAGCATATCGGCGCTTACCAGGTCACCGTAAACGAACATAAAATCACCTTTCTGGATACCCCCGGCCATGAAGCCTTTACCGCCATGAGGGCCCATGGGGCACAGATAACCGATATCACCATACTGGTAGTGGCCGCCGACGACGGAGTAATGCCCCAGACAATCGAAGCGATTAACCACGCCAAGGCGGCGGGAGTGCCCATCGTGGTGGCCATAAACAAAATTGACAAGGCCAACGCCAACCCCGACCTGGTCAAGCAGCAGCTTGCAGATAATGGGCTGCTCATTGAAGAATGGGGAGGCGATACTATCTGCGTCCAGATTTCGGCTAAAGAGAAAATAGGCATCCCGGAGCTCCTGGAGAACCTGCTCCTGGTGGCTGAAATGGAAGACCTGAGGGCAAACCCCAACCGGGCAGCGGCGGGGGTGGTCATTGAAGCCGAGATGGACAAGTCCAGAGGCCCATTGGCCACGGTCCTCGTTCAGACGGGAACGCTAAAGCTGGGCGATATTGTGGTAGTCGGCGAGACATGGGGCAGGGTGAGGGCCATGTTCAACGACCTGGGCAAGCGGGTGAGAAAGGCCGAGCCTTCCACCCCCATTGAAATCCTCGGCCTCAATACCGTGCCGCAGGCTGGCGTCTCCATGGCTGCCGTGGTTGATGAACGCCAGGCACAAGCGCTGATAGAAAAGCACAAGAAGGAAACGCGAGAAGAGCACGCAGCAAAAGCAGTCAACCTGAACAACCTTTACGACCAGATAAGCGCTGGCCGCGTCAAGGAACTTAACATGGTGCTCAAGACCGATGTTCAAGGCAGCATTGAGCCAATAAGAAGCTCGTTGGAAAGGCTCGGCACCGAGGAAGTCAAGGTGAGAATCATCCACAGCGGCACCGGCAATATCACCGAAAGCGATGTCCTGCTGGCCATTGCCTCCAAAGGCCTTATCATCGGCTTTAACGTCAACGCCGACGAAGGGGCGAGGAAACTCGCCGCCACCAGGGGCATAGACATCCGCAACTACAAGGTAATCTACACGCTGATAGACGACATAGAAAAGGCCATGAAAGGCTTGCTGGAGCCGGTCAAGGTTGAAGTCGTCGAAGGCAGGGCCGAGGTGCGCGCCGTCTTCCCGGCAGGCAAGGGGAGAAAAGCGGCCGGCGTCTTCATAACCGAAGGAAAGGCGAGCCGCAATGCTCTGGTGAGGCTGCGCCGGGGCGATGAGGTCTTAATAGAGTCAACCGTCGGCAGCCTGAAACGCTTCAAGGACGATGCCAAAGAGGTGGCGGCCGGCTATGAATGCGGCGTGGGCATCAAGGACTTTGATGATTATCAGGTTGGCGATTCGCTGGAATTCTTCAAGATTGAGAAAGCTGCCTAACAAGTAAGTAGCTTTTCGGCCATGGCACATCATATTGAACGGGTAAACAACCTGCTCCGCCGCGAAATCAGCGAGCTGCTCCAGCAGCAGGTCAAAGACCCGCGACTGCAAAATTTCATCGCCATAATCGATGTGCAGACCTCCACCGACATGAAATATGCCAAGGTGTTCGTCAGCTGCATCAGCGACGAGGAGAGGAAAAAGGAGATACTCAGCGTTCTGGCTGCGGCATCCGGCTTTTTGCGCAAAGAACTTACCAGGGCGCTGAGGCTAAGGCGCGTTCCCGAGCTAAGCTTCCACTGGGACAATTCTATAGAGCGAGCAGACCACCTGATGCAACTGATTGACCAGGTCAACGCGGAAGAAGAGCAATAAAAAAGCCGCCTTTTTCCAAATAATTCAAGCTGCTTTGAGCAATAGTCTATTATCTGGAATCCTGCTATGGACGGCATACTGAACATTGATAAGCCCTGGGGCAAGACCTCCTTCAGCATCGTATCCATGGTGAAGCGCCTCAGCGGAGAGCGCAGGGTGGGCCATGCCGGAACGCTTGACCCAACAGCCACCGGCGTGCTTCTGGTCTGTCTCGGGCGCGGCACGCGGATAACCGAGTTCCTGATGGATGCCGCCAAGACCTATCAGGCGCAGATTGAGTTCGGCGTAGCCACAGACACCTACGACGCCAGCGGCAAAATCACCCAGCGCGGCGACCCCTCCGGCATCACACGAGGACGGCTGGAGGCAGCCCTCGCCTCATTTCATGGTTTAATACAGCAAACGCCGCCGATGTACAGCGCGGTGAAACAGAGCGGCCAACCCCTCTACAAACTGGCGCGCTCCGGAATAACGGTGGAGAGGAAAAGTCGGCCTGCCAGGATTTACAGGCTGGAGCTTCTGCAGTGGCAGCCGCCAACGGCTACAGTGGAGGTAGAATGTGGCAAAGGCACCTACATTCGCTCCCTGGCCCACGACCTGGGGCAATCGCTCGGCTGCGGGGCTGTCATAAAGGACCTGGTGCGCTCAAAATGCGGCACTTTTGATATCAGGAATGCCGTATCAATGCCTCAGCTTGAGGATGCCTTTCGCAACGGGCACTGGCAACGCTTCGCCCACCCAATTGACGCTGCGCTCTCGCACTGGCAAGCGGTGGTCGTCAACAAAGACATTGAGGACGACATCAAGAAAGGCCGCCCCTTCACCCTGCCCGACACCGGCAGCGAAAAGACGGGCTGCTCACCCCAGCCCCAAGAAGCACCCCCCCTTATTAAGAGACGCTGCCGTGCATACACACTTGATGGGAGTTTCCTGGCAGTGTTGAATTTTAACTCAGAAGCAGTGCAATGGCAGGCAGAGAAGGTTTTTCTCTAATCCCTCCACGGAAAGTCAGGAGTCATGACAGCCCGCGCATAAATGATTATATTTCAATGGGCATCAAAAGGGGATGTCGCAACGGAAACAGTTTGAGGCCGTTCAAACCTCAGTAACAAAGAAAGGCAAGGTGGTAGAACAAATAATGGGAAAGATAAACGTAGCCATAATTGGAGTGGGTAACTGCGCTTCTTCTCTAGTTCAGGGTGTCCATTACTATAAAAACGCCAAAGAGGATGAGTTTGTGCCCGGACTTATGCACATCAATCTGGGAGGATACCACATAAGCGATATCAACTTCGTGGCCGCTTTTGATATCGACAAGAACAAAGTTGGCAAAGACCTGTCCCAGGCGATTTACACCACGCCCAATAACACCTTCAAATTCTGCGATGTGCCAACTATTGGGGTAAAGGTGGAACGCGGCATGACCCACGATGGCCTGGGCAAATACCTCTCCCAAATAATAGAGAAGGCCCCCGGCCCGTCCGCCGATATCGTTAAAATCCTCAAGGAGACAAAGACCGACGTCGTGATTAACTACCTGCCAGTTGGCAGCGAAGAGGCAACCAAGTGGTATGTGGAGCAAGTGCTCGCTGCCGGCTGCGGCCTGGTAAATTGCATCCCGGTCTTTATTGCCCGCGAAAAATACTGGCAGAAGCGCTTCGCTGATAAAGGACTCCCCGTCATTGGCGACGACATAAAATCCCAGGTCGGCGCCACCATCACCCACCGCGTGCTCACCCGCCTGTTCAGGGACCGCGGCGTCAGGCTGGAGCGGACCTATCAGCTAAACATCGGAGGAAACACAGACTTCCTCAATATGCTGGAAAGGGAGAGGCTGGAGTCCAAGAAGATATCCAAGACCAACGCCGTTACCTCGCAGCTGGACTACAAGCTCGACCCGGATAACATACACGTAGGCCCCAGCGACTATGTTCCCTGGCTCCATGACCGTAAGTTCTGCTTCATCAAAATGGAAGGCAAGACCTTCGGCGATGTCCCCCTGAACCTTGAAATGAAGATGGAGGTATGGGACAGTCCTAACTCGGCGGGAGTAGTCATTGATGCTCTAAGGTGCTGCAAGCTGGCCTTAAACAAGAAGCTAAAGGGAGAACTGGTAGCGCCCTCGTCATATTTTATGAAATCGCCGCCCATCCAGTATACCGATGATGAAGCCCGCAAGATGGTGGAGGAATTCATCGCCACTAACGCGCTCACGGCCGAGGATAGCTCCGCCAGACCAGGCAAGCCGAAGGGTTCCAAGTAACCGCTTATGAAGATAGCTCTGGTATCGCCTTATGACTTCGCTTATCCCGGCGGCGTGGTCAATCATATTTCGTGCCTGGAACATCACCTCACCCGGATGGGGCACGAAGTAAAAATCATCGCCCCGGCATCTAAAGCAGTGCGCACCTTTGGCGACCGCTTTATCCGGGTGGGTGCACCCAGGCCAGTACCTGCCAGCGGCTCCATCGCCCGCATCACCCTATCGCCCTGGCTATCGTCAAGGATAAAGTCAATACTGGAGCAGGAAAACTTTGATATTGCTCACCTTCATGAGCCGCTAATGCCCATGCTGTGCACCACCGTGCTCCGCCTATCGCACACGCCGACGGTGGGCACCTTTCACGCCTCCGGGGGCAAGCCCTGGTACAGCTTCGGCACGCCCATAGGCAAGCTGCTCCTGAAGAAATGGATGAACAAGCTTGACATGAAAATCGCCGTGTCCAAGCCGGCAATGGACTATGTAAGCAGGCACTTCCCCGCAGATTACACCATCATTCCCAACGGCATAGACACCGCCCATTTTCATCCCGATGTATCGCCTATTGCTGAATTTGTCGATGGGAAGTTGAACATACTTTTCGTTGGCCGACTGGAAAAACGGAAGGGCGTTAACTACCTGCTGGAGGCCTACAAGCTGGTGAAAAAAGAAATCCCGGAATCGCGCCTGATAGTCGTAGGCCCCGGCACCAGGCTGCGCCGCAAATATGAGAAGCAAACAAGGCGCAATGGTTTGAAAGACGTCTCTTTTATTGGCTACGCATCTTATAGCGAATTGCCCAGCTATTACAAGACAGCCGACATCGTCTGCGCCCCCGCCACCGGCTGGGAGAGCTTCGGCATCGTCCTGCTTGAAGCGATGGCCGTGGGCAAGGCAATAGTCGCCTCAAATATAGAAGGATATGCCAGCGTATTGAATCATGGCGAGGAAGGATTGCTCGTGCCCCCCAAAAACTCCGAAAAGCTGGCCGAGGCCATGCTCACCCTTATGACCGACAGAACCCTTCGGCAGCAGATGGAGGCCAAAGGGAGAACCAAGGCAGCCGGATACGACTGGGAACAGGTAACCCGCAGAGTGTTCGATTGCTATCTCAAGGCGCTCAATAAGCCATCGCAAAAGGAAAGCCAACAGGAAACGGAAGCCATTCTGGTCTGATTCAAAGCTGGGATGAACCGGGTGGTATTTAAAGGAAAGCGCCGCTAATGATAAAACTAGCCCAAATGCGCAAGTCAACAGGCAACGGTCTTAGCAGGCCGGTAGCCGCGTTACTGGCTAAGACCGGCATAACGCCAAACGCCCTGACGTGGGCAGGATTTCTGATCACCATTGGCGCGGCAGCGCTCATTGTCAGCGGAAATCTCTTTGCTTCCGGCTTCGTGGTGCTTGTTGCCGGCGCCTTTGATATGCTGGACGGCGCACTGGCCCGCCTCACCGAACGAACAACGCGCTTCGGCGCTATCCTGGACTCCACCCTGGACAGGTTGTCTGAAGGAGCACTACTCCTCGGCCTGTTATTTTTTTACGTCAGGGGAGAGCTGGTCGCTGAGAGCCTGCTGGTCGGCTTTGCCCTGCTTGGCTCACTGATGGTCAGTTACTTGAGGGCAAGGGTAGAGGCGACGGGGCTTGAATGTAAGGTTGGGTTTTTCACCAGGGCCGAGAGGGTCATTGTCCTGGCATTGGGGCTTCTGCTGAGCCAGATTGACTATGCCCTCATTATTGCCCTGTCCATTATAACGTTTTTTAGTTTTTTCACGGCGGGGCAAAGATTCTTTTACGCCTGGCAGAAGACAAAATCCAATTAGTTCCCAAAGATTTCAAGCCAAAAATTTTCAGGCTAAACAATTTGTGGTTTTTATAGTAAAATCAAAACTGGCCTTGCTAATGGGCTGAGGTACGGAGGAGATAATGACGGTTCTGGCTGTGATTGGCGCCCAGTGGGGCGACGAGGGGAAGGGCAAAATAGTCGATATGCTGGCGGAAAAAGTAAACATCGTGGCCCGCTTTTCCGGCGGCGATAACGCCGGCCATACCGTGGTCAACCAGTATGGCCAGTTCAAGCTGCACCTGGTTCCATCCGGCATATTTTCCCCACGAACTACCTGCGTTATCGGCAACGGAGTGGTGATTAACCCGAGCGTGCTGCTGGATGAGATAAGCGAGCTGAATAAGCAAGGCGTGGATACATCCAAATTATTTATCAGCGAGCGTGCGCATCTGATTATGCCGTATCACGTCCTCCTTGACGGACTGGAGGAGGAAGCGCGGGGAGGCAAGGCCATAGGAACCACACGCAAGGGCATTGGCCCGGCCTACGCCGATAAGGCTGCACGACTGGGCATCAGGGTCGGCGAGCTTCTGGATAAAGACATATTCATGGATAGGCTCAGCCCTGTCCTGAACATAAAAAATGCGATTCTAACCAAAGTCTATAATGTCAGCCCATTATCGCTGGACGAGGTATATAACCAGTACTGCCGTTATGGAGAGCAGCTAGCCCCCTATATCCGCGATACAAGCGTAATGCTGGAAGAGGCCGCGAGCCATGGCGAAAATATCCTCCTGGAAGGGGCTCAAGGGACTCTGCTTGACCCCGACTTTGGCACTTACCCCTATGCCACGTCTTCTTCGCCGCTGTCCGGGGGAAGCTGCCTGGGCAGCGGCCTCGGGCCAACCCGCCTGACCCAGATACTAGGAATCTTTAAAGCCTACAATACCAGGGTCGGCAGTGGCCCTATGCCCACAGAGCTCAAGGACGAAATCGGCAATTCCATCCGGGAGATGGCACACGAGTACGGCGCCACCACTGGCAGGCCTCGCCGCTGCGGCTGGTTTGATGCCGTTGCCGCTCGCCTCAGCACGCGCATTAACAGCTTCACCAGCGTCGCCATCACCCGCCTTGATGTTTTTGATACGCTGCCCAATCTGAAGATATGCACTGGCTACAAGCTGGATGGGAACGTCATTGACCATTTCCCGCCAAGCGTCACCGCCCTGGAAAGGTGCCAGCCGATTTACGAGGAGCTTTCTGGATGGCAGGAGGACATAAGCGGCATACGCCAGTATGAAAAATTGCCCGCGAAAGCCCGCCAGTACGTCGCCAGGCTGGAGGAGCTCATTGGCTGTCCGGCCAGCATTATCTCGGTGGGGATGCGGCGGGAAGAGACCATCTTCAAGATGCCTGTTTTTTGACGGCGCTTACCGCCCCATCAGCAACTTGATAATCCCTCTTCTCCAGATAACCCCCCAACAATTTGGAAGTTATAATAACCAAGGCCAGAGACAGCAAAAACCTTATCGCGGTAAATTTCACTCCCAGAAAGGTCGCTTCAAATATTGTCATTGGCACTCGGCAAACTGCGGCAGCGCCGATAAAAGTAAAGATAACGCTGAGTTTGGCCCCTTTGCTGAACATGGAATAGGCCATGGGAAAAGCCACATATATCCCCCCAACAACGGTGCCGGCAAGAAGCACCGCCCAGACATAGCCTTTAACACCTGAGCCTTTGCCCAGATACCTCCCCACCATCGTTCTCTTCACCCAGACCTCAAACAAGCCGATTAATATAAAAGCGCCAGGTAAAATCTGAAGCATCTCCACGGAAAATGAGAGGAAATTATGCCCTATTTCTTCCCCCGGCTTAAACCCCATGGCCAAGGAAACGATCAAGAAAACGGCGTAAGCCGATATGATTGCCGTTTTCCACAGGCCATTTCGTTTCATCAAAAAATCTCTCCAAAGGCGATGCCTATGATGATTGAGACAACAATGGCGATAAAGAAGCTAATCGCGTTTCTTATTATGGTAACCTTTACCCCTAAGTATTCCTTCTCTACCGGCGCAGTGACGACGCCCACCATCATCAACGTAGTGGTGAAGGCGGCTATTACCACATAGGCTACCCCTTTCTGCAATAATATGCCGCTTAACGGGAAGGCGATGAAACCGGGCATCAGCGTTATAGAGCCCAAAAAAGAGGCGAGGACAACACCAACAAATTTATTTTCGGCCCCGAGGTAATTCGAAATGGCTTCGCCAGGGACCAGGAAAAGCACAATAGAGACAAGGACGAGCATTATCAAAAAAGCGGGAAGTATGACCAGGAATCTCTTGCCGGCAATCTTGAGCGCCTTGAGCGTTTTAGCGCGGTCTGCAATGACTGAGGCCAGCAGGGCTGACCCCGCTATCACATATATGAGATAATGCGCCAAATGCCACCTGCCCTATGAACGGAGTAAGGCTGACTACTTGCTTAAGCCCGGAACAATATTTGCTATTGTTCTATACCGGCAAATCTATGCGGTAGTTTTTCAGCGTGTCCCTGATAAACGCGGCCGACTTTTCGTCGGGCTCGATGAGCGGCAGGCGCGGCTTGCCCACATTGAAGCCTACATGGTTGAGGGCATACTTAAGCGGCATAGGATTGCCGATGATAAACAAGGCATTGACCAATGGCAGAAGATGGCTATGAATTCTGGCCGCATCCTCAACCTTGCCCTCAACGACATTATAAATCATCTCGCTAATCTGCTTGCCTACGAGGTGTGCGGCGACGCTGATTATGCCGTAGCCGCCCAGGGCCATTATGGGAAAGGTATCGCTGTCATTCCCGCTCCAGACGCGGAACCCGGCGCGGGCATTGCTCAGCACCCGGCAGACCTGCTCCATATTGCCGCTGGCTTCTTTCACCCCTATTATGTTCTTTATCTGGCTTAGCCTGATAATAGTTTCAGCCGAGAGGTTGGTAGCAGTGCGCGATGGCACGTTATATAGAATGCAGGGCAGGCTGGTGCTCCCCGCAATGACCTTGAAGTGCTGATATAATCCTTCCTGAGTAGGCTTGTTATAATATGGCACCACCAGCAGGCAGCCATCAACCCCGAGCCGCTCTGCCGCCTCGGTGGCTTCCAGTGCCTCAGCCGTGCTGTTGCTGCCGGTATTGGCTATAATCGCCGCCCGTCCGCCGACTGCCTCCTTCACTTCAGTAAAGAGGCGCTGCTCTTCCTTCCGCGTAAGTGTGGGCGATTCGCCGGTTGTGCCGGCCACCACCAGCCCTTCTGTGCCTGATTCCACCAGGGCAGCCGCCAGCTTTCTAGCCTGACCATAAGATACCTCTCCACTTTCATCGAAAGGGGTCACCATGGCAGTAAGCAAGCGTCCCGGTTCTCTCATCCTACTTCTCCTCGGGCTTTATCCAGCCTCTTTTAATCATCTCCTCCGCAATCTGGACTGCGTTCAGGGCAGCCCCCTTGCGCAGGTTATCCGCCACTATCCACATCGCCAGGCCATTGGGATGAGAAGCGTCCCGGCGGATACGGCCCACGAAAACCTCATCCGTGCCGGCGGCAGACCATGGCTGCGGATAGAGGCTGATTGATGGGTCATCCAGCAGTCTGACTCCCGGGGCGTGGACAAGGATGTCGCGCGCCTCATCGGGCAACATAGGCTGAGAAAATTCCAAATGCACCGCTTCGCTGTGTCCCACCATCACCGGCACCCGCGTACAGGTGGCCGAGATGGCTATACCAGGGGCGTGCATTATCTTCCTCGTCTCCTCCACCAACTTCCACTCTTCCTTTGAATAGCCGTTGTCCATGAAAACGCCTATCTCAGGCAATATATTAAAGGCTATCTGGTGGGGGTAAACATGGGGGACCACATCCTTGCCTTCCAGCACCTGCCTGGTTTGTATGCTAAGTTCTTCCAGGGCTGGAGAGCCCGTGCCCGACACCGCCTGGTAGGTATCCACGATAATACGCTTAATGGGGTTGACCTTGTGCAGGGGATATAAAGCTACCACCATCTGGATGGTGGAGCAGTTTGGATTGGAGATGATGCCCTTGTGCTGCTTGATATCTTCAGGGTTGATTTCGGGCACCACCAG